>NZ_JBCLUZ010000028.1:0-60848 GCF_039548395.1 Luteimonas changyuni | reverse complement strand
CGGGCCCGAACCTTTTGCGCGGTGGTGGACGGAGGCAACGTCTACGCAGATGTCGCAACCGGGCGGTCGTCACCGGATCAAGCGGCACAGCCACGCCAAGGCGACCCCTACGATCGCGAGCGCGCCCGCTCTTGATCTCCGTCCCGAAGCCAAGAAACTCCATGGCCCGTCCCGTGCACAGGGGGTGTGCGGAGAGCCGGCCATGGATGGCCGGCGCCCGGCCGCTGGGAGCAGGACGCGGAGACGGCCGGCGCAGCACACCCCCTGTGCGCGGGACGGGCAGCGCGGACCACAACGGAGAAATGCGCGGCACGTGCAGCGCGGACTACAACGGAGAAATGCACGAGACGGGCAGCGCTGACTACAACGGAGCAATTCCCGGCGCCGGCAGCGCAGACCAGGATGAAGCAGCTCCCGGCCCCAACTGTCATGTCATCACCCGGAGCCTCGAGAAGAATCAGCTACTCCGCCGGGTCGGCCATGCGTCTCTCCCTCACTTGGGAGAAGAACCCATTTTTTGCCTGAATGGCGCGCGCAGCCAAATGTTACCCGCGCCTGCGCGCAGCCTCCACGCCGCCACAACCCGCCGCGCGCAATAGTCGATGTTCCCCCACACCGCAGGAACGCACAGATGAACAACAGAGACTCTTCCCCCGACGCAAACCGCGACCCGATCAGCGGCGCCCCGGGTTCGCATCCCGTGGGCGTGGCCGCCGGCGGCACGGCGGGTGCGCTTGCCGGCGCCGCGGTCGGCAGCCTCTTCGGCCCCATCGGCACCCTGGTCGGAGGTGGCATCGGTGCCGTCGGCGGCGCCGCTGGCGGCAAGTCGCTTGCAGAACGCGTCGACCCGACGGCCGAAGTCGAATACTGGCGACAGGATGCCGGCAACCGCGAGTACTACCAGGCCAACCGCGACTTCGACCGCGACTATGCGCCCGCCTACCGCATGGGCACCGAATACCGCAACGAGGCCGGCCAGCGCGAATGGAACGAAGCCGAGCCGCAGCTGCAGCAGCGCTGGAACGAGGCCCGCGGCGACTCGAGCCTGGACTGGGACACGGCGCGGCCCGCGGTGCAGGATGCGTATGCCCGCACCGACCGCACCTACAGCGCCTATGAGGATACGGACCAGCACTACTCCAGGCAGTACGACAAGACCGATTACTACAGCGACGGCTTCGGTTTTGACGACTACCGCTCGGCCTACCGCTACGGCACCCAGGCGCGCACCTCGCGTCCGCAGGCGTCGTGGTCTCCGCAGACCGAGTCCGAGCTCGAGCGCGGCTGGGAGCAGGCCAAGGGCGAGTCGCGCCTTGGCTGGCAGGACGCCAAGGCCGCGGTCAAGGACGCCTGGCACCGCGTCGAGGAACGCATGCCCGGCGATGCGGACCGCGACGGCCGCTGATCCACCGGCTGCAACAGCGTGACCACGAGGCCCCCGCTTGCGGGGGCCTCTGCATTCGTGTCGCCGTGGCACATGGCATCGAACAGCCAGGCAAATAACCGCCCCGGGCCAGCCAGGTCCCTGGCGAAGCCGATCATGGCCGGGGGCCGGGCGACTGCGTCCCGCTCAGGCGTGCAGCGGGTTCGGCCGCTCGGTGTCGATCCTGTAAAGCTTCAGCGCGCGCGCCGCGTCCTTTGCGGTCATCGTGCCGTCCTTCGCCAGGGCGTCGATCGCGGCATGGGCGATGTGGAAACGATCGACCTCGAAGTGCCGGCGCAGGTTGGCGCGGGTATCCGAACGGCCGAAGCCGTCGGTGCCCAACACCGTGTAATGCATCGGCACGAAGGCGCGGACCTGGTCGGCGAAGGCGCGCACGTAGTCGGTGGCCGCGATCGCCGGGCCCTGGCGGCCTTCGAGCAGCCCGGTGATGTAGGCCTTGCGCGGCTTCTTCGCTTCCGGGTTGTGGCGGTTCCAGCGCTCGACGTCGAAGCCGTCGCGGCGCAGCTCGGTGAAGCTCGGGCAGGACCAGATGTCGGCGGTGACGCCGAAGTCCTTGTCCAGGAGTTCCGCCGCGGCAATCGCCTCGCGCAGGATCGTGCCCGAGCCCATCAGCTGCACGCGCAGCTCGCCCTTCTTCGGCTTGCCGGCGTCCTTGAGCAGGTACATGCCGCGGATCACGCCTTCGGCCGCGCCCTCGGGCAGCGCCGGGTGGGCGTAGTTCTCGTTCATCAGCGTCAAGTACCAGTACTCGTCCTGCTGCTCGTCGAGCATGCGGCGCATGCCCTCCTGCAGGATCACCGCCACTTCGCCGGCGAAGGTGGGGTCGTAGGCGCGGCAGTTGGGGATGGCGCCGGCCAGCAGGTGGCTGTGGCCGTCCTCGTGCTGCAGGCCCTCGCCGTTGAGCGTGGTGCGGCCGGCGGTGGCGCCCAGCAGGAAGCCGCGCGCGCGCATGTCCGCGGCCTGCCAGGCGGCGTCGCCGACGCGCTGGAAGCCGAACATCGAGTAGTAGATGTAGAACGGCAGCATCGGCAGGTCGTTGCTGCTGTAGCTGGTCGCAGAAGCCATCCACGATGCGAATGCACCGGCTTCGGAAATGCCTTCCTGCAGCACCTGGCCGGTGGCGTCCTCGCGGTAGTACATCAGCTGGTCACGGTCGACCGGCTTGTACTTCTGGCCGTCCGGGGCGTAGATGCCGATCTGGCGGAACAGGCCTTCCATGCCGAAAGTACGCGCCTCGTCGCAGACGATCGGAACCACCCGCGGGCCGACCTGCTTGTCGCGCAGGATGATGGCCAGCGACTGCACGAAGGCCATGGTGGTGCTGATCTCGCGCTCGCCGGTGTCCTTCATCAGGCGCTCGAAGACCTCGAGCTTCGGCGCGGCGAGCGTCTCCGTGCTCTTGCGGCGCCGCTGCGGCAGGTAGCCGCCGAGCGCGGCGCGGCGCTCCTTCATGTACTCGATTTCCTCGGACTTCTCGCCGGGATGGAAGAACGGCACCGCGCCGTCCTTCAGCTGCTCGTCGTCGAGCTGGATCTTGAAGCGGTCGCGGAAGGCGCGCACGGCCTCGTCGTCGAGCTTCTTGGTCTGGTGGGTCGGGTTCAGCGCCTCGCCGGCCGACCCCATGCCGTAGCCCTTGACCGTCTTGGCCAGGATCACCGTCGGCTGGCCCCTGGTCTCGACCGCGTTCTGGTACGCCGCGTACACCTTGTGCGGGTCGTGGCCGCCGCGGTTGAGGCGCCAGATGTCGTCATCGGACAGGTTGGCGACCATGGCCGCGGTCTCGGGATACTTGCCGAAGAAGTTGTCGCGCGTGTACTTGCCGCCAAAGGCCTTGCAGTTCTGGTACTCGCCGTCGACGGTTTCCATCATCAGCTTGCGCAGGATGCCGTCCTTGTCGCGGGCCAGGAGTGGATCCCAGTAGCTGCCCCAGATGGTCTTGAGGACGTTCCAGCCGGCGCCGCGGAAGTTGCCTTCCAGCTCCTGGATGATCTTGCCGTTGCCGCGCACCGGGCCGTCCAGGCGCTGCAGGTTGCAGTTGATGACGAAGACCAGGTTGTCCAGGCCCTCGCGGCCGGCGATCGAGATCGCGCCCAGGCTCTCCGGCTCGTCAGTCTCGCCGTCGCCGAGGAAGCACCAGACCTTGCGGTCGGACTTCGGCATCAGGCCGCGCGCCTCGAGGTACTTCCAGTTGCGCGCCTGGTAGATCGCAGCGATCGGGCCCAGGCCCATCGAAACCGTGGGCGTCTGCCAGTAGTCGGGCATCAGCCAGGGGTGCGGATAGGAGGAAATGCCGCGGCCGTCGACCTCCATGCGCAGGTTGTCGATCTGCGACTCGCTGATGCGGCCCTCGAGGAAGGAGCGCGCATAGATGCCCGGCGAGGAATGGCCCTGGATGTAGAGCAGGTCGCCGGGGTGGTCTTCGGAAGGCGCGCGCCAGAAGTGGTTGAAGCCGACGTCGTACAGCGTCGCGCTGGAGGCGAAGCTGGCGATGTGGCCGCCGAGGTCGCCGGGCTTGCGGTTGGCGCGCACCACCATCGCCATCGCGTTCCAGCGGATGATCGAGCGGATGCGCCATTCCATGGTCTGGTCGCCGGGGATCTTCGGCTCCAGGTGCGGCGGAATGGTGTTGATGTATTCGGTGGTCGGCGCGAACGGCAGGTGGGCGCCGGCGCGGCGGGTCAGTTCGACCATGCCTTCCAGCAGCTGGTGGGCGCGCCCGGTGCCTTCGGCATCGATGACCGCCTTCAGGGACTCCAGCCACTCGCGGGACTCGGTTGGATCCGGATCGTTCTCGAGGACGTCGTTCAGCCAGCTGTTCATGCTCTGCTCCGCAACGGCACACCGGCCGCGTCTGTCGTGGGTCTTGGGACCCCCGATTCTACCAGCGCCGCCGCCAGGGCCGGCGAGCGCGTTTGCCTGATGGCACCCGCTTGGACGATGATCCTGCGGCTGGCCGGCGCTCCTGCGCGCCGGCGCACCGATCCACCCAGGGGAACCCGTCGCCGATGCCCTCCGCCGCCACGCCACTGGTCGCCTCCCGCTGGCGCATTCCGCTGCTGGTCCTGGCCGTGCTCGTGATCGTGGTCGCGCCGTTCCTGCTGCTGCGCATGGCCGAGGAGCGCAACCGCGACGCCGAGACCATGGTGGCGCACACGCTGCAGGTCGAGGCCGCCCTGCAGGTCGTCAGCGCCGCGGTGCGCAACATCGAGGCGGTCACGCTGGAACGCCTGCTCGGCGCCGACGCGCCGATTCTCGAGGAGCGCATGGACTACAGCCTCACGGTGATCAAGCCGACGCTGGACACCATCGAGGAGCTCACCCGCGACTCGGCCGATCAGCAGGTGCGCATCGGCCGGCTCCGCGAGAGCATCAGCCAGCGCCTGGACCAGATCGAGCGCCTGGTCGCGCCCGGCGGCGGAGTCGACCAGGCGGAGCTGCAGCGACTGGCGGAACAGTTCCCGGTGCAGGCGCCGATCGCGGAAATGGTGAACGCCGAGCGCATGCTGCTCGCCGAACGCACCGCGGTCGCGGAACGCGCGCGCAGCCAGGCGTCCTGGCTGTCCGGCGGCACCCTGTTCGCGCAGATCCTGCTGCTGGTTGGCCTGGCCACGCTGGCCGCCCGCGACTCCGACCGGCGCGGCCTCGCGGAAGTCGCCTCGCAGCGCGCCAACCTGCGCGCCGCGGCCGTGCTGGACACCGTGCGCGAGCCGATCGTGCTGCTCGACAAGTCGCTGCGCATCGTGATGCACAACGCCGCCTTCAGCGAGCTGTTCGGACTCGGGGAGGATGGCCGCGGGCAGCTGCTGTCCGAGGTCGGCTCCGGCGCCTGGAACGACGAGGAAACGCTGCGCCGGCTGCGCGACGTCTGCGGCCGCGACCGTGAACTCTGGGACTACGAGCTGACGCAGCGCACCGCCGACTCCATGCAGCGGGTGATGCTGGTCAACGCACGCCTGATGGAGCTTCCCGACAGCGACGACACCGTCGCCCTGGTGACTGCCAGCGACATCAGCCTGCAGAAGGCCAGCGAAGAGCACATCCGCGACCTGAACCGCCAGCTGGAAGGCAAGGTCGAGCAGGTGTCCGACGTCAACCGCGAGCTCGAGGCCTTCAGCTATTCGGTTTCGCACGACCTGCGCGCCCCGCTGCGCCACATCGCCGGCTTCGCCGACAAGCTGCGCCGCCATCTGGGCGAAGACATCGACGAAAAGGGCGCCCACTACATCGGCGTGATCGGCGGCTCGGCCAAGCGCATGTCGGAGCTGATCGACGACCTGCTGGTCTATTCGCGCCTGGGCCGCAGCGCGCTGCGCCTGCAGGCAGTGGACATCCAGTCGCTGGTCGAGGAAACCCGGGCGATGCTCGACAGCAACGTCGCCACCGAGGCACCCGGGCACCACGTGCAGTGGCGCATCGGGCCGATGCCGGTGCTGGTGGCCGACGAGAACATGCTGCGCCAGCTCTGGGGCAACCTGATGGGCAACGCGGTCAAGTACAGCATGCAGAGCGAGCCGGCTGCCATCACCGTCGAGCACGCCCTGGGCGCCGACGGCGAGCACGTCTTCAGCGTCCGCGACAACGGCGCCGGCTTCGACATGGCCTACGCCGGCAAGCTGTTCGGCGTGTTCCAGCGCCTGCATGCCCCCAGCGAATTCAGCGGCACCGGCATCGGCCTGGCCAGCGCAAAGCGCGTGGTCACCCGGCACAATGGCCGCATCTGGGCCGAAGCCGAGCCCGGCAAGGGCGCTACTTTCCATTTCACTCTCCCAGCCAACCTCGACCTGAGCCAACGGAGTCAGACCGCATGACCGCCATCCGCACGATCCTCCTCGCCGAGGACAGCCCGCACGACGCCGAGATGGCCGTCGACGCTTTGAGGGACGCCCACCTCGCCAACCCCATCGTCCACGTCGAGGACGGCGTGGAGGCGCTCGACTACCTGTTCCGCCGCGGCAAGTTCGTCGACCGTCCCGAGGGCGACCCGGCCGTGCTGCTGCTCGACATCAAGATGCCGCGCATGGACGGCCTGGAGGTCCTCACCGAGCTGCGCAAGCACGAGAGCCTCAAGCGCATGCCGGTGGTGATCCTGTCGTCCTCGCGCGAAGAGAACGACCTTGCGCGCAGCTGGGACCTCGGCGTCAATGCCTACGTGGTGAAGCCGGTCGATGTCGACCAGTTCTTCGAGGCCGTGCGCACGCTGGGCAAGTTCTGGGCGGTGCTCAACGAGTCCCCGGGCGAAGGCTGACGTCGCCGTGCTCCGCGTGCTGATCGTGGATGATTCGCGCGACGACGCCGAGCTGACGGAATTCGCGCTGCGCGAGGCCCGGATCGTGATCGAATGCCGCAGCGTCCAGCGCGAAAGCGCGCTGCCCGCGGCCTGCGAGGGCTTCGTCCCGGATCTGGTGCTCTGCGACCTCAACCTCCCCGGCTGGTCCTGCGCGGAGGTTCTGGCGGCGGCGCGGCGGCATGCGCCGGAGGCCTGCTACGTGATCCTGACCGGTGCCGAGCCGCCGCAGGGCGCCGGCGAGCTGCCCGACGCCCACGCGGTGGTGCTGAAGGACGACCCCGCGCGCCTGGTCGAACTGGCGCGCGGACTCGTTCGCGCCTAGACGCCGTCCGCTTCCGCGGACCCGCCGCCGCTGCTGCTGCGACGCACGGCGCGGATCTGCGCTTCCACCGCGGTGATCGCGGTCATGTTGACCACGCGCCGCGGCGTGCTGCCCGCGGTCAGCACGTGCGCAGGATGGTCGACGCCCATCAGGATCGGTCCGAGCGCCACGCCGTCGGTCATCACCCGCACCAGGTTGTAGGCGATGTTGGCCGAGTCGATATTGGGCAGCACGTACATGTTGGCGCGGCCGGTGAGGGTGGTGTTCGGACACATGCGCTCGCGCAGCACCGCGTCCCATGCGGTGTCGCCCTGCATCTCGCCGTCCATGTCCAGGCGCGGCGCGCGCTTCACCAGGATCTCGCGCACCCGACGCATCTTCGCCGCGCTCGGGTTGTCGTGGCTGCCGAAGTTCGAATGCGACAGCAGCGCCACCCGCGGCTCGATGCCGAACAGCTTGAGCCGGTAGGCGCCCTGCAGCGTGGCCTCGGCGATCTGTTCGGCCGTGGGATCGACCTGCACGTGGGTGTCGAGGAAGAACCACACGCCGCGGTCGTTGATCACGCCGGTCATGGCCGAGGTGCCGGCCACCCCGCGGTCGAGCCCGAACACGGTGCGCAGGTAGCCGAGCTTCTTGTGGTAGCGGCCGACCAGGCCGCAGATCATGCCGTCGGCCTCGCCGCGCTGGACCATCAGCGCCGCGATCAGGGTGGCGCGCGAGCGCACCAGGTTCTTGGCTGCGTCCGGGGTCACGCCGCGGCGTTCGGTGAGCGCGTGGTACTGGCGCCAGTAGTCGCCAAAGCGCGGGTCGTCGTGGATGTTGGTGAGTTCGAAGTCGCGGCCTTCCTCCAGGCGCAGGCCCAGGCGCTCGATGCGCTGTGCGATGACCTCGGGCCGGCCGATCAGGATCGGCCGCGCAAGCTGCTCGTCGGCCACCGACTGCACCGCGCGCAGCACCGTTTCCTCTTCGCCTTCCGCGTAGACGATGCGCTTCACGTCGGCGCGCGCGCGCTCGTAGACCGGCTTCATGACCAGGCCGGTGCGGTGCACGAACTGGCCCAGCTTCTCGCGATAGGCATCGACGTCGGCCAGCGGCCGGCGCGCCACGCCCGACTCCATGGCCGCCTGCGCGACCGCGGGCGCGAGGGTCATCAGCAGGCGCGGGTCGAAGGGCCGGGGGATGAAGTAGTCGGCGCCGAAGGACAGCACGTCGCCGCCGTACGCGGCGCCGAGGTCGGATGATTCCCGCCGCGCCAGGTCCGCGATCGCATGCACGCAGGCGAGCTTCATGCGCTCGTTGATCTCGGTCGCGCCGACGTCGAGCGCGCCGCGGAAGATGTAGGGGAAGCAGAGGACGTTGTTGACCTGGTTCGGATAGTCGGAGCGGCCGGTGGCGATGATGCTGTCCGGGCGCGCGGCGCGCGCGGCATCGGGCAGGATCTCGGGATGGGGGTTGGCCAGGGCCAGGATCACCGGGCGCGCGGCCATGGTCGTGACCATGTCGGGCGTCAGCACGCCGCCGGCGGAGAGGCCCAGGAACACGTCGGCGCCCTCCACGATCTCGCCCAGGCTGCGCTTTGTGGTGTCGCGGGCGTAGCGCGCGCGGTCCGGATCCATGCCTTCGCGCCCGGTGTGGATCACGCCGTCGCGGTCGGCGGCGAGGATGTTGGCCGGCGTCGCGCCCAGCGCCACCAGCATGTCCAGGCAGGCGATGCCGGCCGCACCGGCGCCGGAATGCGCGATCTTCACTTCGTCGATGCGCTTGCCGGCGATCTCCAGGGCGTTGATCAGCGCCGCGCCGACGATGATCGCGGTGCCGTGCTGGTCGTCGTGGAACACCGGGATCTTCAGCCGCTCGCGCAGCTTGCGCTCGACGATGAAGCACTCCGGCGCCTTGATGTCCTCGAGGTTGATGCCGCCGAAGGTCGGTTCGAGGCTGGCGATGATGTCGACCAGCCGGTCGGGATCGCGCTCGTCGACTTCAATGTCGAACACGTCGATGCCGGCAAACTTCTGGAACAGCACGCCCTTGCCTTCCATCACCGGCTTGCTCGCCAGCGGGCCGATGTCGCCCAGGCCCAGCACCGCGGTGCCGTTGGTGATCACCGCCACCAGGTTGCCGCGGGCGGTGAGCGTGCTGGCCTCGTCGGGCTCGGCCACGATCGCCTCGCAGGCGTAGGCCACGCCAGGCGAGTACGCCAGGGCCAGTTCGCGCTGCGTCACCAGGGCCTTGGTCGGGACCACCTTGATCTTGCCGTGCGGACTGACCCGGTGGTAGTCGAGCGCCGCCTGCTTGAACTCTTCGGTGGACGACGGGCTGGCTGGCGGCTGTTCGGTCATGGCGTGGCTGTGGTCCTGGCGGGCCGTCCATTCTAGCTCCCCGGGCCGGTGCGGCCCGGCGATGCCATAACCCCGGGTTATGCGCGGCCGGCATCTTTTCAATGGCGGGACATATGCCCAGGACCGAAGATGGAACTCCCCCTGCCCAGCCGGGCCGCACAGGACGCACCAGGCCATGCCCGCCACCGTTTCCGCCTCATCCACCGCCGCCACGGACGCATCGCGCTGGCCGCCGCCGTTCCTGCTGTACCTGGGCAACGCGGCGGACGACCTTGCCGCCAAAACCGCGCGCGGGCTGGTGCAGTTCCGGCCCGAATGGTGCGTGGGCCAGTTCCGCGGGCCGGAATGCAGGACCAGCGTGCACGTGCCGGACATGGACTTCGCCCAGGCCCGCGCCGCCGGCGCCAACACCATGATCGTTGGCGTGGCCAATGCCGGCGGGCGGCTGGGCGCGGACTCGGTCGCGGACATCATCGCGGCGCTGGATGCCGGCATGAACGTCGCCTCGGGCCTGCACGAACGGCTGGTCTCGCACCCGGAGATCGTCGAGGCCGCGCGCCGCAACGGTCGCCACCTGTTCGACGCCCGCACCCCGCCGGCCACGCCGGTCGGCAACGGCGCGAAGCGCGCCGGGCGCCGGCTGCTGACCGTCGGCACCGACTGTTCCACCGGCAAGATGTACACCACGCTGGCGCTGGAAACCGAGATGCGCGGCCGCGGCCTGGCCGCCGATTTCCGCGCCACCGGCCAGACCGGCATCTTCGTGGCCGGGCGCGGGATCCCGATCGACGCGGTGGTCGCCGACTTCATTTCAGGCGGCATCGAATGGCTGTCGCCCGAGCGCCACGATGGCGGCTGGGACCTGATCGAAGGCCAGGGGTCGCTGTTCCATCCCTCGTACGCGGGTGTGTCGCTGGGCCTCCTGCACGGCGCCCAGCCCGACGCACTGGTGCTGTGCCACGAACCCGGCCGCCCGCACATGCGCGGCCTCCGCCACTACCCGCTGCCCGGCCTGGCCGCCACGCTGGAAGCAAACCTCGCCGCGGCGCGGCTGACCAGTCCCGGCGTGGTCGCGGTCGGCCTGGCACTCAACACCTCGAAGCTCGACCCGGCCGGTGCCGAGCGCGCCTGCCGCGAGGCCGAGGACCTGCTCGGACTGCCGGCACAGGACCCGATGCGCGGCGGCGTGGCGCGGATCGTCGACCGGCTGCTGGAATCGGTGCCGTGCTGAGCCTGGCGCATGCCAGCCACATGCTGGCAACGCCCTTCCGGATCTCGCGCGGCACGCGCACCTCGGCCGAAGTGGTGGTGGCGACGGTCAGCCGCGGCGGATGCACCGGCCGCGGGGAGTCGATGCCCTACGCGCGCTACGGCGAAAGCGTGGCCTCGGTGATCGACCAGGCGTCGCTGCTGGCCCCGGCCATCGCCGGCGGCCTGGACCGGCGCGGACTGTGCGAACTGCTGTCCCCGGGCGCAGCGCGCAATGCCCTGGACTGCGCGCTCTGGGACCTCGAGTCGCAGCAGCAGGCGGCCGCGGTCGCGTCGCTGCTGGGCCAGCCCGATGTCCCGCCCCTGGTCTGCGCGCAGACCGTGGGCCTCGACACGCCGGAACGCATGGCCGAGGCGGCGCGCGCGCTCGCCCACCTCGACCTGGTGAAGATCAAGGTCGATGCCACCGATCCCGCCGCACAGATCCGCGCCGTGCGCGACGTGCTGCCCCGTGCACGCCTGATCGTCGATCCCAACGAAAGCTGGTCCTTCGAACTGCTGCAGGCGATGCAGGCGGTGCTTGCGGAGGCCCGCATCGACCTGGTCGAGCAGCCGCTCCCTGCCGGCGAGGACGACGCCCTGCTCGGATTCGTACCGGTCACGCGCCTGTGCGCCGACGAGTCCTGCCACACCGCCGACGACCTGGCGCGCCTGCGCGGGCGCTACCAGGTGGTCAACATCAAGCTCGACAAGACCGGCGGCCTCACCGGCGCGCTGGAACTCCTGGATGCGGCGCGCGTGCAGGGCTTCGAGATCATGGTCGGCTGCATGATCAGCTCCTCGCTTGCGATCGCGCCGGCGTGGCACATCGCGCGCCACGCCGAATTCGTCGACCTCGACGGGCCGCTGTGGCTGAAAGACGACCACGCCGGCGGCGTGGCCATGCGCGACGGCCTGCTGCAGCCCGCGGCACCGGCGCTGTGGGGTGGCGGCACTCGCGCCAGGGACGCGCACGCCGCATGAGGGCCGCCCGCGGCCTGATGGTTGCCTGCCTGCTGCTGCTCGCCGGATGCGCCAGTCGGCCGCAGCCGCAGCAGCCGTCCGCAGTCGAGGCCAGGAATGAAGCTGACACCCTGATCCACGGCGGCCTGCTGTTCGACGGTGGCGACGGGCCCGGCCGGAGCGCCGACATCGCGATCCGCGGCGACCGCATCCTCGAAGTCGGACCCGGCCTGCGACGGCGCTACCGCGCGGCGCGCGAGATCGACGCCAGCGGCCACGTGGTGTCGCCGGGGCTGATCGACCCGCATACCCATCCCGACACCTACCTGCGCTCGCAGGATCCGGCGATGCGGCGCCTCCTGCCCTGGCTGCACCAGGGCGTGAGCACGATCTTCATCGGCATCGACGGCGGCGGCACACCGGACATCGCCGCCGAGCGCGCGGCGCTGGAAGCCGCGGGCACCGGCACCAACGTCGCCGCCTACGTCGGCCTCGGCCCCGTGCGCCGACGCGTGCTCGGGCACGATGCACGCGCACCCGACGACGCCGAGCTGGCGCGCATGCGCGGCCTGGTCGCGAACGCGATGTGCGAGGGCGCCTTCGGCCTCTCCGCCGGCCTGTTCTACGCGCCGCAAAGCTTCGCTTCGACCGACGAGGTGGTCGCGCTCGCGCACGAAGCCGGCGTCCGCGGCGGGATCTACGACACCCACCAGCGCGACGAATCGAGCTACTCGCTGGGCCTGATGGGCTCGATCGAGGAAGTGCTGGAAATCGGCCGGCGCGCACGGCTTCCGGTGCACATCGCGCACATCAAGGCGCTGGGCGCGGACGTCCACGGCAGCGCAGGCGACATCGTCGCGCGCATCGAGCGCGCGCGCGCCGAAGGCCAGCGCGTGACCGCCGACCAGTATCCGTGGCTGGCCTCCTCCACCAGCCTTGGCGCCGCGCTGCTGCCGCGCTGGGCGGTGGACGGCGGGCGTCCGGCGCTGTTCGAGCGGCTCGACGACCCGGTCACTGCCGCCCGCATCCGCGACGGCATCCGCGACAACCTCAAGCGCCGCGGCGGTGCCGACGCGATCCTGATGACCGGCACCGGCTGGCCGTGGAGTGCGCGCACGCTGCAGCAGTTCGCCGTCGAGGCCGGCCTCGACCCTGTCGAAGCCGCGCTGCGCATCATCCGCGAAGGCGGCACCGGGCGCACCGGCTCGGCGCAGCGCATCGCCTCGTTCAACATGCGCCGCGATGACGTCGACCTGCTCATGCGCCAAGCCTGGGTGCTGACCGCCTCCGACGGCGGCGATGGCCATCCGCGCCAGTACGCGACCTTTCCCGAGAAGTACGCGCGCTTCGTCGTGGGTGAGGGTGTGATCGACCTGGCCGCTTTCATCCACCGCTCCACCGGGCTGACCGCGACCACGTTCGGCATCGCCGATCGCGGCTTCCTGCGCGCCGGGCAATTCGCAGACGTGCTGGTGTTCGACCCGGAGGCCTACGCGCCGAAGGCCGACTACATCCGGCCGGACGTGCTGTCTACGGGCGTCGTGCACCTGTTCGTCAACGGAATACCGGTGATCGACGAGGGCCATGCGGCACATGCCCTGCCGGGCCGCATGCTCCAGCATCGTCCGCCTCCGGGCACCTGCCCCTGAGCACCGCCCGCCACCCGCGGGCGGCCTGAGACCGAGAAGGAAGCCATGCTGCAACTCGACGCCGTCCAGACCCTCGCCCTCGCCGGCATCGCGCTGTTCATTGGCTATGCGCTGTGCCGCGTGATCCCCGTGCTCGGTCGTTACAACCTGCCGCCGCCGGTCATCGGCGGACTGGTGTTCGCGATCGCGGCCTGGATCGCCCATGACCGCGGCACGACGCTGTTCGTGCTCGACACCGGGCTGCAGAGCCCTTTGATGATCGCGTTCTTCACCACCATCGGCCTCAACGCCAGCCTGCGCCTGCTGAAGATCAGCGGCAAGCAGGTGATGGTGTTCCTGGCCCTGGCCACCGTGTTCGCGGTGGCGCAGAACCTGCTCGGCATGGCGGTGGCGATGGGCTTCGACCTGCACCCGCTCTTCGGCGTCCTCGCAGGCTCGACCACGCTGACCGGCGGCCCGGCGACCGGGCTGGCGTTCGCGCCGCTGTTCGAAGCGGCCGGCGTGGAAGGCGCGGAATCGATCGCGGTGGCCGCGGCGATGTCCGGGATCGTGCTGGGCGGACTGATCGGCGGGCCAGTGATCACGGTGCTGATCCGGCGCTTCAAACTGGTGTCCTCGCGGCCGCAGGACCACACCTCGCCCGAGGACCTCCAGGCCGCCGGCCCGCCGCTGACCGAAGCCCAGCGCGAATACGGCGCGCTGAAGAGCATTGTGGTGATCCTGGTGGCGATGTGGCTGGGCAGCTGGGTCAGCGACCTGATCTCGACCACCGGCATCACCCTGCCCGCCTACGTCGGCGCGATGCTGGTCGGCGCGGTGATCCGCAACATCGACGACGCCACCGGCTGGATCGGCATGTCGGTGCCGACCACCGACCTCATCGGCAACGTGAGCCTGGCGCTGTTCCTGTCGGTGGCGTTGATGAACCTCAAGCTGTGGGAACTGGCCGGCCTGGCGATGCCGCTGCTGGTCAACCTGGGCCTGCAGGTGGCGATGGTGGCGGCGTTCTGCCTGGTGGTGTTCCGGATGATGGGTCGCGACTACGACGCCGCGGTGATGGGTGGCGGCTTCATCGGCTTCATGCTCGGCACCACAGCGAACGCGATGGCGGTGATGCGCACCCTGGTCGAGCGCTACGGCGCGGCGCCGCGCGCGTTCCTGGTCGCGCCGCTGGTGGGCGCGTTTTTCATCGACTTCAGCAACGCGCTGATCATCACCGGGTTCATCAACTTCTTCAGTTGACCGGCACGTCGTACAGCGGCCCCGGCACAATGCCGGTCTGGAAGCTGTAGTGCCACCATTCCATCGGATAGTTGGCGAAGCCGCCGGCGGCCATCGCGTCGCGCAGCAGGTGGCGGTTGGCGCGCTGCTCCGCGCTGGCCTCCGGCGAATCGGTATTGGCGCGGGTGCCGAAGAAGTCGAAGCCGGTGCCCATGTCCAGCGGCGCGCAGTCCAGGCCGCGATCGTCGCAGCGCAGCACGGTGAGGTCGACGGTGTGGCCGCGGCTGTGGCCCGAAACCTCCGCGATGTAGCCGTCGAGCAGCTGCTGCTTGTCCAGGTCCGGGTAATGGGTGGCCTTGGTGGCGACGTCGCCGGCATCGCCGACCCAGCGCATGAAGTGCGTCACCGCGCGCACCGGGCGGTAGCAGTCGAAGATGTGCAGGCGCATGTCCCGCTCGCGCAGCGAGGCCTCAACCCGCGCCAGCGCCTCGGCCGCCTCGCGCTTGAGCCAGCAGCGCGGCGCTTCGTAGCCGTCCACCGGCGCGCCGACGAAGTTGTCGCTGCCGGCATAGGCGATCGCCTGCGACATGTCCGGCACCAGGCTGCGGATGTCGACCATGCCCGCCGCGTCCATCGTGGCCGCGCCGGAGACGACGGGCGCGGCCGGCGTCTCCTCAAGGCCGGCGATGAAGTGCTCGTGCAGCGCCCGGTTGACCGCCGTCCGCAACGCCTCCTCGCCGCGGCTGCCGTTGGTGATCACGACGAAGCCGTACTTCCTCTCCGCATCGAAGAACATCGAGCTGTACAGGCCGTAGGCCGATCCGGTGTGGCCGGTCAGCACCACCCCGGGCACCAGGGTCCGGTCGGTGCGCATGGCCAGGCCGTAGCCGCCGCTGCCGCCGTCGATGGCGACGGTGGGCGTCTGCATCGCCACCGCGCTCGCCGGGCTGATGATGCGCACGCCGTTCCACTGGCCGTGGTTCATGTGCATCAGCATGTACTTCGCCAGGTCCGGTGCCGGGATCTTCAGCCCGCCCGTGGGCGAGAACAGGGGGGCGTCGCGGCCCATGGCATAGCCCTGCAGGCGTTCGGCCAGCGGCGCGTAGGCCGCCTCCGAACGCACGAAGCCATCGCCCTCACGCCAGCGGTAGATCCAGGCGATACGGTTCCGGTCCAAAGCGTCCACCAGGTGGCCACCGCAGAGGCCGAGCGGTTGGAGCACGTGCTTGCGGACGTAGGCGTCGAAGCGCTCGCCGGACACGCGTTCCACGATCGCGCCGGCCATGTTGTAGCCGAGGTTGGAATATTCGTAGCGCTCACCGGGCGCGCGGTCGGCATAGCGCTCCCGCCACGCGCCGCCTGCTCCGGGATCGATGGCATCGAGGCTGCCGTACTGCTCGCCGTCGGTGATCGACGAGGTGTGGTTGAGCAGCATCCGCAGCGTGACCGGGCGCTCCGGGAACGCCGGGTTGCGCACCGGGAAGCCGATCAGGCCGCCAACCTCGTCGTCCAGCGACAGGCGGCCCTGCTCCACCAGCTGCAGGATGGAGGTGGCCACGAAGGACTTGGAGATGGAGGCGATGCGGAAGGCGTCATTCTGTTCAAGGGGAACCTGCCGCTCCAGGTCCTTCCAGCCCAGGCTGCCGCTGTAGACGATGGCGTTGTCGCGGACCACCACCACCGCCAGGCCTACCGTGCCGTGCTCGTCCATCAGCCCGCGCAGCCGGTCCTCGATGCCCCCGGCCGCCGCGGACGGCAGCCAGGCGCAGCAGGCCAGGACGACGGCGAACAGTGCCAGGGCGCGACCGGCCCTGCTGCGTTGCTTCATGGTGCCTCCGAGGGGATTCCGGGACCGTGCGCCAGGCCATCGCCATCCATGGCGGCGGCGCGCGCGTGGACGGCGATCAGTCGAAGGACTTGGTCACCGTCAGGTAGTAACCGCGCCCGAGCGCATTGTGCAGCGAAGAATAGCCCAGCGCGCTCGGCGTCAGCGGCGGCTGGCGATCGCCGATGTTGCGCACCGTCAGGCGGATGCGGGTGCCATCGAGGAAGCCCTCGGTTCCGCTGAAGCGATGCTCGGCCCAGAGGTTGGTCGTCGTCCAGCTCGGCACCGGGTAGTAATTGCCGAGGTTGGAGACCGCGCCGGTCGATTCGAAGGCGTCGGTGTGGTTGACGAAGGTGCCCAGGCCCCAGCCGCCCTTGCGCCACGAGGCGCTGAAGGTGGCGCGCCACTCCGGCTTGCCGTTCACGCCCAGCAGGTTGCCGGCGTTGCGGATGTCGAAGTTGTCATCGATGACCCCGGCTTCCTGGGCGGCGATGATGCGCAGCTCGTCCTCGGTCGGGTCCTGCGACATCTCGATCAGGCGGGTCGCGTTGAGGCTGGAGTAGAAGGTGCCGGCATTGTCCGTGCGCAGGCGCCAGTCGACGCCGAAGTCGATGCCGCGCGTGGTCCGCGGCAGTCGGTTGATGTAGACGTCATCCACGTAGTCGACCATGCCCACCGGCGCCAGCCCGGTGCCGTCGAACAGGTCGATCCGGGCCTGGTCGGGCTCCAGCCGCACCACCGCCGGGTTGTACGAGCCCTCCATGCGCAGCAGGTAGTCCAGCGCCAGCTGGGTGGCCTCGCCCAGGATGCCGATCACGTCTTCCTGCTGGATCTCGAAGTAGTCGGCGGTGAACGTCATCCGGGTGGATTCGGGCAGGAAGCGCGGCTGGAACACGACGCCGGCCGACCAGGTTTCCGCCGTCTCCGGCTGCAGGTCGCGGTTGCCGCTGCGGATCGCCATGGTGCTGTAGCTGCGGCCGCAGCGGTGCACGCCGTCGATGGTGCCGTTGCGGATGTCGGCCTCGCAGACGTAGTAGTCGGTGCGGCTGTTGCTGACCGTGGTGCCTTCGGCGTACAGCTGCAGGATGTTGGGCGCGAGGAAGCTCTCCGACCAGTTGCCGCGGACCATCAGGCCGTCGACGATGTCCCAGGCCAGCGAGACCTTGGGCTTGGTGACGCCGCCGAAGTCCGAGTAGCGCTCGTGGCGCCCGGCGACCTGCAGGTCCAGCGCGCGCACCAGCGGCACGCCCATCGACGGCGACACCAGCGGGATCGCGAACTCGGCGTACAGCGAACCGACGTCGCGGTCACCGGAGTTGTCGCCCGACGGGCTGGCGCCGAGCACGTCGCTGGTGATCGCACCGTTCATCGGGTTGGTATAGGTGATGGTGCCGTCGAAGCGCGGGTCGCGGTCGTCCTTCAGGGTTTCCCGGCGCCACTCGGCGCCGAAGGCGACCCCGACGTGGCCGGCGGGCAGCGCGAACAGGTCCTCGCGGATGAAGCGGGTATCGACCTGGAACAGCGTCGCCTTGCTCTTGCGGACCACGGGAACCGTGAAGTGGTCGATCGCCGCCTGGTTGCGCGCGGAATCCGGCGGCGCGCCCCAGTCGGCGAGGTTGCCGCCGTGGAAGGGGTTGTAGGCATCGGGCGTGCTCCACGCCAGGGCCTCGGTGAACAGCGTGCTGCTGATCGAGCCGTGCTGGGTGTCGGTGGTGTTGGCCTCCGAGTACAGCACCGCGCCTTCCCAGTCGAAGCCGCCCACCATGCCGCGGACGCCGGCCAGGAACCGGTACTGGTCGTCATCGACCGTGTACGGGCGCGTGGTGTCGGTGGCGCGGAAGCTGGTCATGCGCACGTCCAGCCCCTCCTCCGGCGCGTCGATGCCGGCCAGGCGGTTGGGATTGAGCGAACCGTCGGGCAGGTACATGGCGCCGAACGGGTTCCAGTAGTTGGTCTTCGACACGATGATCGGCGCCGCGCCCAGCGCCGCCGCCTGCTCGCGCATGCCCTTGTAGCGGGACTCGTAGTACGCCAGCTCCGCGAAGGCGACGAAGTTGTCGTCCAGATCGTGTTCGAGCGTGCCGAACACGTTCATGCGGTCGACCTCGCCCAGGATGTTGCGCTGGTGGTTCGGGCTGAAGCGCAGAGGCCGGTCGGCGTCGGTGCTCTGCGCGCCGGAATTGACGCAGACATCGTCGGTGATCTGCGCGGTACAGCCGTGGTGGCCCACAGGGTCGATGTGGAAATAGCCGCTGGCGCTGGTGATCGAACCGTTGTCGGCATCGTACACGCGCACGCCGTCGATGGTCTGGAACACGCCCCATGCGGTGCCGGTGATGCGGTCGTCGAAGGCGGTGACGCCCTCGAAGTCGGTGCCGTCCATCTGCGCGCGGCGGTCCATGTTGGCGCTGTAGTCGCGCTCGGTGGCCGGGAGATCGGTGCGGTGCGTCCAGCCGCCGACTACCGTGGCCCGCGTGCGGCCATCGTTGAACCATTTGCCGGCCTTGAAGTTGATGTTGCCCTGGCGGAAGTCCACGTCTTCGGAGCCGCCGTACTGGCCCTGCACCTGGAAGCCCTGGTAGTGGGTGTCCAGCACCACGTTGACCACGCCGGCCACCGCATCGGATCCGTACAGCGCGGACGCACCGCCGAGCAGGGTCTCCACCCGGCGGGTGCCGAACAGCGGAATCGCGTTCATGTTGGCGGTCTGCCGCGGCACCAGCGCCTCGGTCTGCGTGCCCGGATGCGGGACCATGCGCCGCCCGTTCACCATCAGCAGGGTGTTGCCGGTGCCGAGGTTGCGCAGGTTGATCGAGCCGACATCGCCGCGCGCGGCGTTGAGGTTGGCCGAGGTGTCGGCGTTGTTGAACATCATGTCGCCGACCTGCGGGATCGACTGCAGCAGCTCGTCGCCGGAGATCGCGCCGGTCGCCTCGATCTTCTCCTCGTCCATTATCAGGACCGGCGACGGCCCCTCGGTGCGCGTGCTCGCAAGCCGGCTGCCCACGACCACGACGGCGTCCAGCTCCTTTGCGGTGGCAGTGGCGGTGGCGGTTGTCTGCAGCGGCGGCGTATCCGGCTCCGCGACATCCTGCTGCTGTGCAAACGCCATGCTCTGGAGCGTCGCGCCGAGGATGACGCTGAGCAGCGTCGGCTTGGTCAGGCGATGGTGCATGTGGTGTTCCCTCCGAAGACATCAAACCGGCGCGCAGGCGCGCTCCCCTTATTCGACTTTAGCGGCGTTGCCGTTTCGCCAGCCCTCGTTTTTCTGCCCCATCCCATAGCGGGAGGTTATGCCTGCGCGCCTACTGCGCGAAGGCAGCCGCGCCCGGGCGCCGGGGATCGGCCGCGCCTTCCACGTGGGACGCCTCCAACAGCAGCGTCTGCGTGCTGCCGATGGTCTGTCCCTGCTCCGGCTCGTGGCCGCGCTCGCGCAGGATGCGCAGCGTGTCCGGACTGAACCCGCGCTCGATGTCGAGCTCGCCACGCGCGGTGACCTGCTGGTGGATGCGCGGGAACGACGTCGCCTCCGCGATGTTCATGTCGAAGTCGACGACGTTGACGATCATCTGCACGATCGTGCCCGGGATGGTGTTGCCGCCCGGACTGCCGGTCACAAGCCACGGCCGGCCATCGCGCAGCAGCATCGTCGGCGACATGCTCGACACCGGGCGGCTGCCCGGCCGCAATGCGTTCGCCGGCGGCTCGCGGCCCTCGCGGGCGGCATCGAGTTGCGCCTGCAGCGAGAAGTTGCCGATCAGGTTGCCTAGCAGGAAACCCGTGCCTTCAAGCATCACCCCTGAGCCGAAGTCGGCGCCGATGGTGTAAGTGGTGCTGACCGCGTTGCCCTCGTCGTCGACCACCGAGAAATGGGTGGTGTCCGGTCCTTCATGGGCCCAGATGTCGCCCGCGTCGACCGCGGCCGCAGGCGTCGCCCGGTCCATCGCGATCTCCGTCGCCCGCGCCGCGCCATAGGCCTTTGAAACAAAGCCCTGCAGCGGCACGGGTGACGCCGCCGGATCGTTGGCGTGGGCCCGACGGTCGCGCCAGGCGCGCTTGGTCGCCTCGGCCAGCACGTGCAGCGCATCGGCGGAGCCTGCTCCCATCGTCGCCAGGTCGAAGTGCTCCAGGATATTGAGCGTCATCGCGATCCCCGGCCCGCCGCCACTGGACGGCGGCATGGTCAGCAGCGCATAGCCGCGGTAGCTGCCGCGCAGCGGCTCGCGCGCGATGGCGCGATACGCGGCCAGGTCGGCCTTGCGCAGCAGCCCACCGTGGGCGCGCATGCCGGCGTCGATCCGCTCGGCGATCGCGCCGCGATAGAACGCATCAGCGCCGTGTTCGGCGATCTGGCGCAGGGACCAGGCCAGGTCGGCCTGCACCAGGCGCTCGCCCGCGCGCAGCGCGGATCCGTCCGGGTGCAGGAAGACCTTCGCGCCCGCAGTGCTGCGCGCCAGTCGCTCCCGGCCCCAGTCCAGCGCAAAGGCCTCGTCGCGGCTGAGCACCATCCCATCCGCAGCCAGTCGGATCGCGGGCTGCAGCAACTGCTTCCAGGGCAGGCGGCCGTGCGCTTCGTGCGCCAGCGCCAGACCCGCCACGGTGCCCGGCACGCCCGCGGCGCGGATGCCGGCCGAGTGGCCCTTCAGGGTTCCGTCCCCATCGATGTAGGCATCGAGCGTGGCCAGCGCGGGCGCCATCGAGCGGAAGTCGATCGCGACCGCGGCGGCCCCTCCCGCGGGATGGACCAGCATGTAGCCGTCGCCGCCGATGTTGCCGGCGCGCGGAAGGGTCACGGCCATGGCAAAGGCCATCGCCACGCTGGCGTCGACCGCGTTGCCGCCATCGCGCAACACCTGCGCCCCGATTCTGCTGGCATGCGCGCTCTGGCTGACGACCATGCCGCCCTCGGCGACCACGGGCTTGTGGATCTGTTCGTAGTTGAGCAACTGCCGCGTCTGCGCTGGCGCCGCCGAGCCGGCGGCCAGGCAGAGCGCGAACAGCGCCACGCGGAACAGCCTGGATTGCCTGCGCATGTGGTGGTCTCCTTGTCGGCGGGGCAGCGCTTCGACACTGCCCGAGGCCGGCCCGGCTGTCGCCCAGCTTTCCTGCGGACGGGTATGCGGCGGGGCTATGGGCGCGGCCATAACCTGGCGTTATCGGACACCTCCGCAAAGCGTGGGGCGCCCGGCGTGCGATCGCGATAGCCTCGGGACCTCCTCCCGCCGGCGACGCACCCGTCGCCGGCCTCCGCAGGAACCTGCCCTTGACCTCGTCCCTGCTGCACGCATCGCTCTCCACGGCATACCGCGCGCTTGCCTCGCTGTCCGTGCTCTGCCTGGTCGCCTGCGGCACCGGCGCAGGCGCCGGCACACCCGCGCCCCCACCGCCGGCCGCCGTGGCGGACACGCCCGCGGCAGGCCTGGTCAGCAGCGCGCACCCGCTCGCCACCGAAGCCGGCGTGGACGTGCTGCGCCGTGGCGGCAGCGCGATCGATGCCGCCATCGCCGTGCAGGCCATGCTGGGCCTGGTCGAGCCGCAGAGCTCGGGCCTGCTGGGCGGCGCGATCGTGCTGCATTACGACGCGGACTCGGGCCGGGTGGACAGCTGGATCGGCCGCGAGCGCGCGCCAGCGGCCGCCGTGCCCGGCATGTTCACCGACGGCAACGGGCACATGTTGGTGCGCGCCGACGCGATGCTGAGCGGACACGCCACCGGCGTACCCGGCGCGCTGCACGCGCTGGAGCTCGCACACGCCGCGCACGGCCTGCTGGACTGGTCCACGCTGTTCGAATCCACGGCGGCGCGGGCCGAGCAGGGCTTCGCGGTGACGCCGCGCCTGCATCGCCACATCGCCGGCACGTTTCCGCAGGCAGGGGCATCCGACGTGGTGGCGCTGTTCGCCGCAGCGGACGGCACCCCGCTACGCGTCGGCGACACCTTCCACAATCCGGCCTATGCCGCCAGCCTGCGCACGATAGCCGTGCGCGGCGCCGATGCCCTGCGCTCGGGGCCGCTGGCCGACGCACTGGTGGCGCGCGTCGCGCAGCCGCCGCACGGCGCGCGCATGACGCTGGCGGACCTGCGCGAAGGCAGCGCCGAACGCAGCGACGCCATCTGCCGTCCCCTGCGCGCCTGGGTGATCTGCGCGGCACCGCCGCCCGCCAGCGGCGTCGGCCTGCTGCAGCTCATGTTGCTGCTCGACGGCACCGACATCGCCGAACGCGGCCCCGACGATCCACAGGCCTGGTTCCTCTTCGCCGAAGCCAGCCGCCTGATGTACGCCGACCGCGACCACTACGTCGGCGACCCGCGCTTCACGCAGGTGCCGGTAGCGGGCCTGCTTGATCCGGACTATGTCGCTGCGCGCCGCGCGCTGATCGGCGCGCATGCCGCCACCGGCCGGCCCGCGCATGGCCAGCCGCCCGCCGCGACCGCGCACGGGGCCGACGCCACCCACGAGCCCGCCGGCACCAGCCACTTCGTCGTCGTCGACGCCGCGGGCAACGCGGTGTCGATGACCACCACCATCGAATCCTATTTCGGCTCCGGGCGCGTGGTCGGC
Organism: Luteimonas changyuni; assembly: GCF_039548395.1. Classification (NCBI taxonomy): domain Bacteria; kingdom Pseudomonadati; phylum Pseudomonadota; class Gammaproteobacteria; order Lysobacterales; family Lysobacteraceae; genus Luteimonas; species Luteimonas changyuni. The sequence goes on along the minus strand of NZ_JBCLUZ010000028.1, from coordinate 37,988 downwards.
GGCATGCTGCTCAACAACCAGCTGACCGACTTCTCCTGGGGTCCGGGCACGACTGCCGCCAACGCGATCGCACCCGGCAAGCGCCCGCGCTCATCGATGTCGCCTGTGATCGTGCTCGACCGCGACGGCGGTTTCGTCGGCGCGATCGGCTCGCCGGGCGGCAACGCGATTCCCGCCTACGTCGCCAAGGCCCTGGTCGGATGGCTCTATTGGGACCTGCCGCTGCAACAGGCGGTCGCGCTGCCCAACCTGGTCGCGCGCGGCGAACGCTTCAACGGTGAGGCCGGCGCTTTTTCCCCGGCGCTGCGCGCGGCGCTGTCCGGGCGCGGCATCGACATCGTCGCGGGCGCCGGGGAGGACTCGGGCCTGCACGGCGTGGCCTGGACCGACGGCGTCCTGCAGGGCGCCGCCGACCCGCGTCGCGAAGGCGTCGTTGCACAACCTTAGTCACGCGACATACGGGCAACCGGCGGCGATCATGACGGTGCCACCCTGGAGTGCCGGCCGACAATGCGCTTTCGCCAGATCGAAGTCTTCCACGCCGTCTATACCTCCGGCTCCATCAGCGCCGCCGCGCGCGCGCTGCACGTCTCGCAGCCCTCGGTCAGCAAGGTGCTGCAGCACACCCAGCAGCAGCTGGGGCTGGAGCTGTTTCGCCTGGTGCGCGGGCGGCTGGTCGCCACCGACCAGGCACACGAGCTGTTCGTCGAAGTTTCCGAGGTCTTCAACCGGCTGACTTCGTTGCAGAAGACGGTCGGCAACCTGCGCAGCTTCGCCGGCGGCCGCATCCGCCTGGCGGTCGTGCCTTCGCTGGGGCTGCACGTCGCGCCGCTGGCGATTGCGCGTTTCCGTGCGCGCCACCCGGACGTCACCTTCGACGTACAGACGCTGCACCACGATGCGCTGTTCCAGGCACTGTACGAACGCAGCTGCGACATCGCCATCGCCTACGACCCGCCCATGCACCCACGAATGAAACGTCGCGACATCGACACCGGGGAGCTGATGCTGTTATTCCAGACTGCGGCCCTTCCCGGCGTCGACGAGCACGTGCCGCTGCGGATCCTCGACGGCCAGGACCTGGTGGGCCTGACCACGGGCGGGCCGGTGGGCGAACTGCTCAACCGCGAGCTCCAGCGCCAGGACATCACGGTCAACGAAGTGGTTTCCAACCAGACCTTCTACATCGCCGCCGAACTGGCGCGCCACGGCGTGGGCGTGGCGGTGGTGGACGAGTTCACCGCGCGCGCAGCCACGGGCCCCGCCACCTCGCACCGGCCGTTCTCGCCGCCGCTGCGCTTCAAGGTGCAGTGCGTGCACCTCGAGGACCGCCCGCCATCGGAGGCCGCGCGCCGCTTCCTGGTGGTGTTTGCAAAGGCCCTGCGCGACACGCGCCCGGGCGGGGCCTAGGCAGCGCTGCCCGGCGCGGCGACACCGGACAGCCGGTCCAGCCGGATCCGGTTTGCGAACAGCGAGAACGCCAGCTGTCCGGCCAGGCCGTTCGCGCGCGCCACCCAGTCGGGCAGCCAGCGCGGCGGCGCCAACACCCCGGCATCGAACAGCGGATCGAAGGCCTGCACGTCGTCAAGCGTCATCTTGCCGGCGAACAGGCGCCGGCACTGGCGCAGGCGGCCGTCGCGCAGCGCGTGGCGGAAGAAGGTGTGCACCTCCACCAGCCCGCGCAGGTAGACCGTGTCCTTGGCGAAGGCCGCGCCGCCGGTCACCGGCACGCCGCGGAACACGCGCTGGGCCGAGGAGAAGCTTTCCGCAGCGTCCTGGCCGGCGTCGCGGAAGTAGCCGAACACCTGCAGAAAGTCCGCGCCCTCCATCGCCATCGCGATGGCCTCGGTTCGCAGGCTGATGCGCTTCATGCGTTCGATGTCGATGCTGCCGGTGATCTGTTCGGCCAGCACCGCCAGGCCCTCCTGGGTGGCGGTGATGCGCGGCGAGGACATCGCCAGACTCGGCAGCAGCGGCTGCGAGCGGCCGTTGAGCGCGGTCAGCGAATGCACCAGCGCCTCGTGGTGCAGCAGCTGGCGGCGGTCGTAGTCGGTGTAGGCGGCGCCGGTGCGCAGGCGGATGCGGTAGGCGCCGGCCGCAGCCTTGGCGATCATGTCCGGGTCCAGCTCCACCGCCACCACGCGCCCGCCGAAGAAGGCGTCGAGCGCGTTCTGCAGCTGCAGCTGCAGCGCGGTGGCGGAGATCGCGACCTGCTCCTCCGGCGCCAGCAGTTCGCGGTCGAGCTCGTTGGCGATGGCGATGAAATGGCGCGCGGCCTCGCGCGTGCTCGGCCCGCCGCCAGGCAGCGGGTCGTCCGGCCGGCCGTACAGCGCCACCGACAGCGCACCGGCCGCGGGCGTGCCCAGCGCTTCGAGCATGCGCGCGGCCACGTCCCACTGCCGCGCCGAGTCCACCAGGTAGCGACCGAGCGGATGCGCGGGGTCGGCGGCATCCACGATCGCCTGCAGTTCGCGGCGGGCATCGCTGAAGTCATGGCGGGGATAGCCGACCCGCGGCAGCCGCAGCCGGCCCTGCGCAAGGCCGGCAAGGAACTCCTGCTGCACCGTCGCAGGCCAGCTTGCCAAGGTCAGCACCCGGATCCCGCGCGCCGCCGCGACCATGCGCGCGTCGAGCGCGGCGTGGCCTGCGAGCTCGGGCGACCGGGCGTCCACGCCTCAGCGCTTGCCGGACCGGTCGTCCGGCCGTTTCTGTGGAGTGCGCGATGGCAGCTTCGCGACCTGCCGGTCGGCCAGGCGCGAGGCCAGGCGGTCCGAGGCGGCGGCGAGTTCGCCGCCAAGCTTCAGGTAGTTGAGGAAGCGGCCTTCGTCGAGCGCCCCGCTGGCGATCGCGGCGCGCACCGCGCAGCCGGGCTCGCGGCCGTGCGCGCAGTCGCGGAACCGGCATTGCGCCGCCAGCGCCTCGATGTCGGCGAAGCCGCCGTCGGCGAGTTCTTCCTCGCCGGTGGGCTTGAGTTCGCGCATGCCGGGCGTGTCGATCAGGCAGGCGCCGGTGGCCAGCGGGAGCAGCGCGCGATGGGTGGTGGTGTGGCGGCCGCGGGCATCGTGCTCGCGCACAGCGGCGGTCTTCATCCGGTCGCTGCCGAGCAGGGTGTTGGTCAGCGTGGACTTGCCGGCGCCGGAGCTTCCGACCAGCACGGCGGTGTCGCCCGGACGCAGCCAGGGCGACAGCGCCGCGACCGCCGCCGCGTCCTTCGCGTTCACTGCCACCGCAGGCACGCCCAGGGCCTCGATGGCGGCCAGCGCAGCGTGCGCCGCGGCCGGGTCGGCACCCGGCAGGTCGGCCTTGGTCAGCACCACCACCGGCTGCGCGCCGCTGCCCTGCACCAGCAGCAGGTAGCGCTCGATGCGGCGCGGATTGAAGTCCCCGTCCAGCCCGCAGACCACGAAGGCCACGTCGACGTTGGCGGCGATCAGCTGCTGCCGGTAGTGCTCGCCGGCGGCGCCGCGCTTGATCGCGCTGCGGCGCGGCAGCAGGGCGACGATGCGCTTGCCGTCCTCGACCAGCACCCAGTCTCCGACTGCGGGTCGGTCTTCCGGCGCCACCGTGCCCTTGCGGTATCCGACCGGCCGCTGCCACTCGGGCAGCGACTCCACCGCGACGCCGTCGTCGGGACCGGTGGCCACCACGTAGCCCGAGCGATGCTGCTCGACCACCCGCGCAGGACGCGCCTGCGGATGCGCGTCCATCGCCTCCTGCCAGCGCGGATCGATGCCGGCCCGCCAGCCGATGGCCTGCAGTTCGGCGGCGGGGGCGGGATTCAAACGCTGGGGCGATGGAAGATCATGGCCGCGATTCTAGCGCCCGCCAGCGCTGCCGGCTTGGCAGCCCTTGGTGCGCCTGCGACCATCGCGCGTCACTGCCCCCGACTGGATTCCAGATGACGCCTTCCACCGAAGATCGCCGGCACCGCTGCGGCCACGCGGCCACGCGCGCCGCCCGCTGGCTGCCCGCCGCGCTGGCGTTGCTCGTGGCCGGCTGTGCGTCGCACCAGCCGATCGATCCGCCGGAGGCGGCGGCCTCCGTGCCGCCCGCCGCCGCTCCGGCGGACGTACCGCAGGTGGCGGTCCAGGTCCGAAAGGCCTGGCGCTTCGACGCGGACGGCATCCGCTTCGACAACCTGCTGCCCGCGGCGCGGCTGTCCGGCGTGGAGCGCCTGGGTGAAGGCCGCTACCGCATCGACATCGCCCCGGAAACGGAGCCGGTCAATCCCAGCGCCTGGTATGGCTTCCGCATCCACGCCGACTCGCCGCGCACGCTGGAGCTGCGCTTCGCCTATGCCCACGGCCATCGCCACCGCTACGTGCCCAAGCTCAGCGCCGACGGCCAGGAGTGGCGCGAGGCCGGTGGCGACGAGTACCGGGTCGATGACGACGGCGTCGCCCATCTGCAGCTGCAGCTCGAAACGGGCGCGCTGCACGTGTCGGCACAGCCGCCGTTCCTGCCCGGGGACTTCGAGGCGTGGTCGGCAGACGTCGCCGCGCGGCTCGGTGTCGAGCCACGCACCTTCGGCAGTTCGGTCCAGGGCCGCCCGCTGCATGTTTTCGAGTTCGGCGCCGTTGCCGACACCGACGCACCGGTGCTGCTGGTGCTCGGGCGCCAGCATCCACCCGAGAACACCGGGACCCAGGCGCTGACCGGATTCATAGAGTCCCTGGCCGCGGACACGCCGCAGGCACGCACGTTTCGCGAACGGGTGCGCGTGCTCGTGGTGCCGCTGCTGAACCCGGACGGCGTGGTCGAGGGCCACTGGCGCGGCAACGCCAACGGCGTCGACCTCAACCGCGACTGGGGGCCATTCGCGCAGCCGGAAACGCGCGCGCTGCGCGACCTGTTGGACGCCCGCGGCATCGACGCCGGCCGCGTGGCCTTCGCCATCGATTTCCACTCCACCTTCCGCGACGTGTTCTACACCGTGACCGAGGATCCATCGCGCGCGCCGGGCGGCGTGCTGCACGCGTGGATCACGGCCATGCAGGCCGGTTTCGACATCGAGGAAAAGCCATCCACCGCCCGCTCGCCGGTGTTCAAGAACTGGGCGTTCTGCCGCCTAGGCGCGCCAACGGTGACCTACGAGGTGGGCGATACCACGCCCGCCGCGGAGCTGGACAAGGCCGCCCGCCACGCGGCGCAAAGCCTGATGGCCCTGCTGCTGGAGCCGCAGCCGCCCACGGCCGTCCCGGAATGCCCGCACTTCGGCGTCGGCGACTCACATCGGCAATTCCGCTAGTCTCTGCCGTCCGCCCGCGTTGACCGTCCCGCATGTCCAAGCCGCCGCTCGCCACCCGTGAACGCCTGACCGAGGTGCGCTACGAGATCCGCGGCGAGCTCGCGCGCCGCGCCCGCGAGCTCGAGGCCGAAGGCCACGTGCTGATCAAGCTCAACATCGGCAACCCCGGCGCCTTCGGCTTCCGCGCGCCGGAGCACATGCAGCGCGCGATCGCCGACCACATCCACGACACCGATCCCTACGCGCACCAGCAGGGCCTGCCGGCGGCGCGCGAGGCCATCGCCCTGCACCACGCCGCGCGCGGCACCCCCGGCGCCTCGGCCGACAATGTCTTCATCGGCAATGGCGTCAGCGAACTGATCGACATCAGCCTGCGCGCCCTGCTCAATCCCGGCGACGAGGTGCTGCTGCCCTCGCCCGACTATCCGCTGTGGTCGGCCTCGACCATCCTCAACGACGGCCGCCCGGTGTACTACCGCTGCCGGGTGGAAAACGGCTTCCTGCCCGACCCCGACGAGATCGAGGCGCTGGTGTCGCCGCGCACGCGCGCGATCGTGCTGATCAACCCCAACAACCCCACCGGCGCGAGCTATCCGCGCGCGCTGCTGGAGCGCATCGCCGCGATCGCCCGCCGCCACGACCTGCTGCTGATGGCCGATGAGATCTACGACGGCATCACCTACGACGATGCGCGCTTCGAGCCGCTGGCGCCGATCGCCGGCGACGTGCCCTGCCTGTCGTTCGGCGGCCTGAGCAAGGTGCACCGCGCCTGCGGCTGGCGCATCGGCTGGGCGCTGCTGTCGGGTGATGCCAACGCCACACGCGGCTACCGCCAGGCCATCGACCTGCTGGGCGCGCTGCGCCTGTGCGCCAACGTGCCGGGGCAGTTCGCGGTGCCGGCCGCGCTGTCCGGCCTGGACACCATCGGTCCGCTGGTCGCGCCCGGCGGCCGCCTGCACGAGGCGCGGCGCATCGTGGCCGAGGCCTGCGCGGCCAGCCCGCACCTGGAGCTGCGCGTGCCCGCAGGCGCGCTGTACGCGTTCCCGGCCGTGGTCGGTGCCGCGGCGCAGGGCTTCGACGACCACGGTTTCGCGCTCGAACTGCTTGAGTCCGAGCACGTGCTGGTGGTGCCCGGGTCGAGCTTCAACGTCCCCTACCGCAACCACTTCCGCGTCACCCTGCTGCCCGAACCGGAGCAGCTGCGCGAAGTGTTCCGCCGCATCGACCGTGTGCTGGCGCGCCGCGCCGCCACGAAGGCGGCACCTGTGGGAGCGGCTACAGCCGCGATCAATCCCGCGACGGCCTGACAGGGATGCCGCTCTCCTATCTTGCCCTCGGCGACTCCTACACCATCGGCGAAGGCGTCGAGCCCGCTGGCCGCTGGCCGCACCAGCTCGCCCGCGCACTGCGTTCCGAAGGCATCGCGCTCGAAGACCCGCTGACCATCGCCGCCACCGGCTGGACCACCGACGAACTCGACGCTGCCATCGATGCCGCCGACCCGCCGGGTCCGTTCGATTTCGCCAGCCTGCTGGCCGGCGTCAACAACCAGTACCGCGGACGCGATGTCGACGACTACGCGCGCGGGTTCACCGCGCTGCTCGAGCGCAGCATCGGCCTTGCCGGAGGTCGCAGCGGACGCGTGCTGGCGCTGTCGATCCCCGACTGGGGCGTGACCCCGTTCGGCGCCGCGTCCGGGCGCGACCGCGGCGCGATCGCGCGCGAACTCGATGCCTACAACGCCGCCGCGCACGCCCTCTGCCAGACGCGCGGCGTCGCCTTCGTCGACATCGCGCCGGTCAGCCGCACGCGCGGCGCCGAGCCCGCGATGCTGGCCGATGACGGCCTGCATCCTTCCGCCACCCTGTATGCCGAATGGGCGCGCCTGGCCCTGCCGGTCGCCCGCCGCCTGCTGCAGCCGCCAAGGACGACGACGCCATGACCGCACGCTCCGCCGACGCCCCATTCCCGCCCGGCGAGGCGCGCACGATCGCGCGCGCCTTCCTGCCGCCGCGCTTCTTCGGCAACCGCTACGACTATTTCTACGCGCTGTCCAAGCTGCGCACCGACCCGCTGTATCCCGGCGTGCTCGATGCGCTGCGCGGCACTACGGCGCCGGTCCTCGACCTCGGCTGCGGGCTGGGCCTGCTGCTGCACGCGCTGCGCATGGACGGGCAGTCGATGCCCTGGCACGGGGTGGACATCGACGCCGACAAGATCCGTCGCGGCCGGGCGATCGCCGCGCGCAGCGGCCTGGCCGAAGGCGCGCGCTTCGACGTCGCCGACCTGGCCGACGGCTGGCCGCCGCATGCGGGCAGCGTGGCGATCCTCGACGTCTTGCAGTACCTCGACGCCGAGGCCCAGGGCGCGCTGCTGGCCGACGCGGCGGCGATGCTGACGCCCGGCGCGCGGCTGGTGATCCGCAGCGGGCTGGGCGACGACACGCGCCGCGGCCGCACCACGCGCATCACCGATCGCCTGGCGCACCTCGCCGGCTGGATGCAGGAGGTGCCGAAGCGCTATCCGACGCGCGCGGAGCTGGAATCGCGGCTGGGTGGCGCGGGACTGCGCGCTGCATTCCGCCCGCTGTACGGGAGCACCCCGTTCAACAACTGGCTGATCGTGGCGGAACGGGACTGACGGCCGGGTCGTGGGATCGGGGCTGCCGGATCAAGCGCCCTCACCCCTCCGGAACCACCACCCGCCAGCCCCCACGCTGCACCTCGCCAAGCACCGCGGCGATGATCTCGACGCTGCGGCCGTGCGGGGCACCTTCGTGGAGCAGGACGATCGCGCCAGGTGCGAGGTCGCAGGCGATGCGCCCGGTGACACGCGCGGGGTCGGATTCGACGGCGTCGTAGCCGCGGGCGCTCCAGGCCAGGCGGGCCAGGCCGGCCTCGCGCAGGGGCGCGTGCACGAAGGGATTGGCGTGGCCGACCACGGCCCGGAACCAGCGCGGCGCGGCGCCGGTGATCGCGCTCAACGCCTGCTGGCAGTCGAGGATCTCGCGGCGCATCGCGCCGGGGCCCAGCGCCCAGAAGCGGGCCTGCGGGTGGGTGTGGCTGTGGTTGCCGATGCCGTGGCCGCGGGCGGCGATGTCGCGCACCAGCTCCGGTCGCGCCCGTGCGCGTTCGCCGACGAGGAAGAAGGTCGCCTTCGCGCCGTGGGCATCGAGCAGGTCGAGGATCGCCGCCGTGTCCGGCGACGGGCCGTCGTCGATGGTCAGCCAGACCTCCGGCGCGGCGGTGTCGAAGCGGGTCGCGACCGGGCCGAAGAGCCTCGATCCGGGCCGCAACGTGCCCCAGACGAAGCCGAGGTGAAGCACGAGCAGCAGCGGCAGGCCCCAGCGCCAGCCAAGCTGCCACCAGGCCAGCGCCACGGCGGCGTGCAGCAGCAGCACGACCCAGGCCCAGGCATGGGGATGGCGGGGAACGGCGTGCAGCGGGGAAGCGCCGGAATCGCGGGAATTTCGAGGCATCGGGGGATGGTGGCATGGGAACCACGGCTGTGGTGGCTTGCCGCATTCGCCGCTGTAGCGGCTCCCACAAAAACCCGGCCGGGTCGCGTGTCGATGATGCCGGTCAAGGCTGCGCGGCGGCGCGGGGAGTACCCTATGCGGCCCACACACAACACCGCGGTGCACGCCATGTCCCTTGCCCCCGAACTCCGCCAGCGCATCGACGACCTGCTCCAGGCCAATCGCATCGTGCTGTTCATGAAGGGCGATCCACAGGCGCCGCAGTGCGGCTTCTCGTCCAAGGCGGTGGCCGCGCTGACGTCGCTGGACGTGCCCTACGCGCACGTCAACGTGCTCGCCGACGGCGAGATCCGCGAGGGCATCAAGGCCTATGGCAACTGGCCGACCATCCCGCAGCTCTACATCGGCGGCGAGCTGGTCGGCGGCAGCGACATCATCGAGCAGATGGCGAACTCGGGCGAGCTGCACGCCGCCGTCGGCCTGCCGCCGCCGGACCGCACGCCGCCGGCCATCACCATCACCCCGGCCGCGCATCCGATGCTGCGCAAGGCCATCGACGATGCCGGCGGCGACTTGGCCGTGCAGATCGACATCGACCCGAACTTCCGCACGCGGCTGGCGCTGGCCAGCCGCAATGCCAACGCCATCACCGTGGACTGCAACGGGATCCCGGTGCAGGTGGACGTTGCCGCCGCGCGTCGCGCCGACGGCCTGATCGTCGACTGGGCCGACGACGCCCGCGGCAAGGGTCTGGTGATCGAGAACCCGAACGCGCCGCCCGCGGTGCGCGCGCTGGCGCCGGTGGACGCCCAGGCGCGCGCCTCCAACGGCAGCCTGCGCCTGGTCGACGTGCGCCCGGCCGACGAGCGCGCGCAGGCCACCGTGCCGGTGCCGCATTCAACCCTCGACGACGGCCCCGGCGCGCTGGAAGACCTTCCGAAAGACACCGTGCTGGCCTTCGTCTGCCACCACGGCGGCCGCAGCGCGCAGGCGGCGGAGCATTTCCGCCGGCTCGGTTTCCGCGAGGTCTACAGCGTCGAAGGTGGCATCGACGCCTGGTCCGAGCACGTCGACGGCAGCATCCCGCGCTACTGATGTCCATGTGGGAGCCGCTACAGCGGCGATCGCGGCCATGGCCGCTCCCACACGGATTCAGAAGCCGCCGCCGGCGTCCAGCCAGGCCTGTTCCTCGGCGGTGTTGGCGCGGCCCAGGGCGTGGTTGCGGTGCGGGAAGCGGCCGAAGCGCTCGATGACGTCGAAGTGGCGCACCGCATAGTCGAGCGCCATCTCGCCCAGGTCGCGCATCAGCGCTACCGCGTCTTCCTGGTCGGCGATGCGCTCGGAATGCTCGAAGGGCAGGTAGCAGAACATCCGCAGGCCTTCTTCGACCTCCTGGTCCAGCCCGGCTTCGATCATCCGCCGCGCGTAGTGCAGGGCCAGCGGATCGGTGGCGTAGGAATGCGCGCTGCCGCGGAAGATGTTGCGCGGCACCTGGTCGAGCAGGATCTGCAGGGCAAGCGCGCCTTCGGCGTCGTCCATCCAGGCTTCCAGTTCGCGGCGCGCGGCGGTGAAGTGAGCGGCCTCCAGGTACCGGCGCACCTCTTCGTCGAAGGCGTCGCCGCCGCGGAACCACTTCTCGTAGCCGGCCTCGCGCCAGAAACCGACCACCTCGCCCGCCGTGGGCAGCGCAGTTGCATCGTTCATTCGTCGAACCTCAGGTGGCGCACGGACTTGCCGTGGCGGCGGATCAGGCGCAGCGCCTCGATGCCGGTCTGGATGTGTCCCTCGACGAAGCGCGTGCTCACCTGTGCGTCGGAGGCCTCGGTCTTGACGCCCTCGGGGATCATCGGCTGGTCGCTGACCAGCAGCAGCGCGCCGCTTGGAATGCGATTGGCGAAGCCGGCGGCGAAGATGGTCGCGGTCTCCATGTCGATGGCCATGCAACGCATGGTGCGCAGGCGCTCCTTGAACGCGGCATCGTGCTCCCAGACGCGGCGGTTGGTGGTGTAGACGGTGCCGGTCCAGTAGTCGAGGCCAGCGTCGCGGATCGAGGTCGAGACCGCGCGCTGCAGCGCGAACGCCGGCAGCGCCGGGACCTGCGGCGGCAGGTAGTCGTCGCTGGTGCCCTCGCCGCGGATGGCGGCGATCGGCAGCACCAGGTCGCCGAGCTGGTTCTTCTTCTTCAGCCCGCCGCACTTGCCCAGGAACAGCACAGCCTTGGGCGCGATCGCCGACAGCAGGTCCATCAGGGTGGCCGCGTTGGGGCTGCCCATGCCGAAGTTGATCATGGTGATGCCGTCGGCGGTGGCGCTCGGCATCGGGCGGTCCATGCCGACCACCTCGGCGCCGGTGAGGCGCGCGAAGTGGCCCAGGTAGCCGCCGAAGTTGGTCAGCAGGATGTGCTCGCCGAAGCCGTCGAGCGGCACGCCGGTGTAGCGCGGCAGCCAGTTTTCGACGATCTGTTCCTTCTCTTTCATTGAATCCTCCGTTTCGGTTGATTCTGGCATGGCCGTCATCGCCGCTATAGCGGCTCCCACAAAAGCCCCCGGGGTCACGCACGCCGGAGCCCGCCACAGCTCCTGTGGGAGCGGCCATGGCCGCGATCCCTGACCTTCCGCCCATTGCCTGCGGCCACGCCGCCCGGATACGGTGGGCGGCGAACCACGGGGAACACCGCATGAGACTCAGGACACCCGCCGCGCTTGCCGCGGCGCTCGCGATCGCGCTGGCCACCGGCTGTGCGACCACCAGTGCGGCGGGAGACAGCGGCGACAGCGGCAGCCGCTCGACCTCCGCCACCGTCGCATCCGCCTCGTCCGGTTCGCCCGGCGACGCCTATCCCAGCACCTACCGGCGCATCGCCAGCGCGCCGGTGCTGATCGGCGGTGCCACCGTGCTCGACGGTGCCGGCGCGCGGCTGGACGGCGCCGACGTGCTGATGCGCGACGGCGTCATCGTCGCCGTCGGCAACGGCCTGGATGTGCCGGCGGATGCGATCCGCGTCGACGGCAGCGGCAAGTGGGTCACGCCCGGCATCATCGACATTCACTCGCACCTTGGCGTGTACCCGAGCCCGGGCACGCGCTCGCACAGCGACGGCAACGAGATGACCTCGCCGGTCACCGCCGCGGTCTGGGCCGAGCATTCGGTGTGGCCGCAGGACCCCGGCTTCCACGCCGCGCTTGCCGGTGGCGTCACCACGCTGCAGATCCTGCCCGGCTCGGCCAACCTGGTCGGCGGCCGCGGCGTGACGCTGCGCAACGTTCCGGCCACCAGCTACCAGGGCATGAAGTTCCCCGGCGCTCCGCACGGCCTGAAGATGGCCTGCGGCGAGAACCCCAAGCGCGTCTACGGCCAGAAGGGCGGCCCGGCCACGCGCATGGGCAACGTCGCCGGCTACCGCGCCGCCTTCATCGACGCCGCCGACTACCGCGACAAGCGCGCGAAGGACGGAGGCAAGGACGGCAAGCGCGACCTCAAGCTCGAGACCCTGGCCGGCGCGATGGACGGCGAGATCCTCATCCACGTCCACTGCTACCGCGCCGACGAGATGGTGACCATGCTCGACCTGTCCGACGAGTTCGGCTTCAAGATCGCCGCCTTCCACCACGCCGTGGAGGCCTACAAGATCGCCGACCGCCTGGGCCGCGACGGCGTCTGCGGCGCGCTCTGGGCCGACTGGTGGGGCTTCAAGATGGAGGCCTTCGACGGCATCCAGGAAAACATCGCCATCGTCGACCGCGCGCCGGGCGGCTGCGCGATCGTGCATTCCGACTCCGACGAGGGCATCCAGCGCCTCAACCAGGAAACCGCGAAGGTGATCGCCAACGCGCGCCGCGTGGGCATCGACATCACCCCCGAACACGCAATGACCTGGCTGAGCCGCAATCCGGCGAAAGCCATGGGCATCGCCGACCGCACCGGCACCCTGGAGCCGGGCAAGATGGCCGACGTGGTGCTGTGGAACGGCAACCCCTTCAGCTCGTACGCGCTGGCCGAACAGGTCTGGATCGAAGGCGCGACCGTCTACGACCGCCACGACCCCGCGCGCCAGCCGCGCTCGGACTTCATGCTCGGCCGCGGCGCCGCCGCGGGAGGCGCCCGATGAGCCTCTCCCGTGGGAGCGGCTACAGCCGCGACTCGCAGACACGATGCGGCAACAGGCCGGGTCTCGATTCCCCGCCACACCGATCGCGGCCATGGCCGCTCCCACGCGACGCATCCTGTAGGAGCCGCTATGGCGGCGACCAGACTCGACGCTCCGCCCGGTCGCAGCCATGGCTGCTCCTACAGGGGATCGCGCTGGCGACGATGCTTGCCGCCTCGGCTACCGCCGTTTCCCAGGACCTGCTGATCCGCAACGCCACCGTGCATACCGCCACCGAGCGCGGCACCCTGCAGGGCGCCGACGTGCTGGTGCGCAACGGCCGCATCGCCGCGGTCGGCACCGGCCTGGATGCCGGCGGCGCCACCGTGGTCGAAGCCGGCGGCAGGCCGGTCACGCCCACGCTGTTCGGCGGCATCACCGGCATCGGCATCGAGGAGGTGTCGGGCGAGGACGCGACCACCGACGGCACGCTCGCGCTCGGCGGCAGCGCGCACGACATGGTGGTGCGCCCCGAGTTCGACGTCACCCTGGCCTACAACCCGGACTCGCTGCTGCTGCCGGTGGCGCGCGTGGAAGGCATCGGCTTCAACCTGCTGTCCGCGGGCACCGGCGCCGGCGGCTCGATCATCGGCGGCCAGGGCGCGGCCATGCGCCTGGACGGCGGCGACCAGCCGACCGGCCCGAAGCTACTCTTCATCGACCTCGGCAGCCGCGCCTCCGGCCTCAGCGGCGGCTCGCGCGCGGCGCAGTGGATGCTGCTCGACCAGCTGGTGGACGAGGCGCGCGGGCGTATCGATGCCGGCTCGCACGCCGCGCTGCTGACGCCGGCCGGACGCGACACCCTGCGCCGCCACATGGACGGCGATCGCCCGCTGGTGGTTGCGGTGGACCGCGCCGCCGACATCCGCCAGCTGCTGCGCTGGGCGAAGAAGCACGGCGTGCGCATCGCGATCCGCGGCGGCGGCGAGGCCTGGCGCGTGGCCGGTGAACTGGCCGCGGCGAAGGTGCCGGTGTTCGTCGACCCGCTCGACAACCTGCCGGCCAATTTCGACCGCATCCACGCCAGCCTGCGCAGCGCCGCGGTGCTGCGCGCGGCCGGGGTCGAGGTGGGCTTCACCCAGGCCGGCGACGCCTCGCACAACGCGCGCAAGATGCGCCAGCTGGCCGGCAACGCCGTCGCCCACGGCCTGCCCTGGGAAGACGGCCTCGCCGGACTGACCCGGGTGCCGGCGCGCGCGTTTGGCGTCGACGGCGACATCGGCGCGATCGCCCCCGGCCTGCGCGCCGACCTGGTGCTCTGGGACGGCGACCCGCTGGACGTCGCCAGCCTTGCGCAGCGGGTGTGGTTCGACGGCCGCGCCATCGACATGCGCTCGCGCCAGACCGAGCTCCGCGACCGCTACCTGCGCGCCGAACCCGACGCCGCGCGCGGCGAACTGCCGCGGGCGTATCCGGCCGCCGGCCAACGGTGACCACCGCCGCCAGCCACCCGCAGGGGCTGGCGTACCGCGCGGACATCGATGGCCTTCGCGCCATCGCCGTCCTCGCGGTGATCGGCTATCACGCATTCCCGGGCCTGGTGCCCGGCGGCTTCGTCGGCGTCGACGTCTTCTTCGTCATCTCCGGCTACCTGATCACCTCCCTGCTGCGCGACGAACTCGCTTCCAGGCAGCGGATCCGGCTTGGCGCCTTCTATGTGCGGCGTATCCGGCGGCTGTTCCCTGCCCTCGGCCTGGTGTTGGCGGCATGCCTGGTGGCCGGCTGGTGGCTCCTGGTTCCGTCCGACTACGCCACGCTTGGCCGGCATGCCGCCGCGTCCGCCGGCTTCATCGCCAACCTCGTCTTCTGGTTCGACGCCGACTATTTCTCACCCGCCGCGGACACCCTGCCGCTGCTGCACCTCTGGTCGCTGGGCGTGGAGGAGCAGTTCTACCTGGCCTGGCCGCTGCTGCTGGTGCTGGCCGCGCGCATGGGCGTCGGGCTGCGCGGACTCGCGGTACTGGCAGGCGTCCTGTCGCTGGCCGCCTGCCTGATGCTGACTCCGAAGGACCCCAGCGCGGCCTTCTTCCTCCCCTTCACCCGGTTCTGGGAACTGCTGGCCGGCGCATGGCTGGCGCTGCGGAGTCCGGTCGGAACGGCTGCGGCGCCACCGCGTCGGCGCGCACTTGCAGAGATGGCTGCCGTGGTCGGCCTCGCCATGGTGCTGGCGGCCTGCTTCATCCTCGACGACCAGGCGGCGTTCCCCGGCTGGCGTGCGCTGTTGCCGGTCATCGGCTGCGTGCTGATGCTGACCGCAACCCCCGCCGCGCGGTGGATGCGCTGGCTGCTGTCACGTCCCGCCCTGGTCTGGATCGGACTGGTCAGCTACCCGCTCTACCTGTGGCACTGGCCGCTGCTGTCCTTCGCCCGCATCCATGCTGCGGGCGAAGTCGCGCCGCTGCTGCGCCTGGCGCTGGTTGCGCTGGCCTTCGCGTTCGCGGGGCTGACCTGGTGGCTGGTGGAGCGGCCGCTGCGCCGACGCATGCGCGCACGCGCGGCGCTGCTGGTGCTGCTGCCGACGATGTCCGTGGTGCTGCTGGCATCGCTTGCGGTGTGGGGCCTGCGCGGCATCGAGTCGCGCGCCGGAGAGCCGGTCCGCGCCTACGCGAACTATGGCTACGACTGGCGCGAACCCAGTCGCGAGGGCCGCTGTTCGCTGACCGGCGCCAGCGGCGAGCCGGCGATGTTCCTGCCCGAGTGCGTCGACCCGCCCGGTCCGGCGGCGCGGCCGCTGGTGGCCATCTGGGGCGACTCCCACGCGGCACTGCTTTATCCGGGCCTGCGCGAGGCCGCGGGCGATCGCCTGCGCCTGGCCCAGTTCACGCGCAGCGGCTGCAGGCCGTACCTGTCATCCACCAAGCCGTTCTGCCGCGAGAGCAATGCCTGGGTGATCGCACGCATCGCCGAGCTGCAGCCGGAGTACGCGGTGCTCTTCAGCTACTGGACCGCCAACGACTACGTCGACCCCGCCCAGGTCCTGCGCAACCTCGATGAAACCATCGTCGCGATGCAGGACGCCGGCGTGCGCCAGGTCGTGGTGGTCGGTCCCGCGCCGCGCTGGCGCGAGTGGCTGCCGAAGCTGCTGGTCCGGCGCTACGACGCCGCTCCCTTCCTGCGCGTGCCGCAGCGCCTGCGCGGTGAGACCCTGCCCGAACCCGGCGTCCTCGACCGGGCGCTGGCCACCGCGCTGGCCGGGCGCACCGGCGTCACCCATGTTTCCGCGCTGGACCGGCTGTGCGACCTGCGCGGCTGCCTGGTCTACGTCGACGATCCCGGCGAACTCACCACCTGGGACTACGGCCACCTCGGCCCGCGCGCGTCGCGACGGGTCGCCGACGGGGTGCTGGACGCCCTGGACTGAGCATTGACCACGGTCAATACGCCTCGGCACGCCGCGGCCGATCATCGCCCCGAACCCCTCGGGAGACCCGCAATGCATCCTGTCCTGGTCGAAATCATCGCCCGCCCTGTCGGCTGGATGCTGATCGCCGGCACGCTGATCATGATCGGCATCGGCATCGGCGTACCGCTGTTCATCCGCCACCGCGAACGCCTCGAAGCCGAGGAGGCCCGGCGCCGGGGCGAGCCGACCCCGAACCGCTGAGCCGGGGCACGCGCCCGGCGAACGCCCCGATAGTGTGCGACGAGCTGCTGCCCGTTACCGTGCGCATCGGCAGGGAGAGGCCTATTGGCCGGCCCGGCCTAGTGGGTGGTATCGCACCGGGAGCTGCTCCGTTCTGGTCCGCGCTGCCCGTTCCGTGCATTTCTCCGTTGTAGCCCGCGCTGCCCGTCCCGCGCACAGGGGGTGTGCTGCGCCGGCCGTCTCCGCGTCCTGCTCCCAGCGGCCGGGCGCCGGCCATCCATGGCCGGCTCTCCGCACACCCCCTGTGCACGGGACGGGCCATGGAGTTTTCTTGCTTCGGGTCGAAGATCAAGAGCGGGCGCGCGCTCGCGCTCGTAGGGGTCGCCCTGGCGTGGCTGTGCCGCCTGATCCGGTGACGACCGCCCGGTTGCGACATCTGCGTCGACGTTGCCCCCGTCCACCACCGCGCAAAAGGTCCGGGCCCGCCGTGGAGGCAGGGGGGATGCCCAGAGCCGGCCATGGATGGCCGGCGGCCGGAACTGGGAGCAGGATGCGCATATTCCGGCTGGGCATCCCCCCTGCCTCGACGGCGGGCAGCGCGCACCCTCCCGGAGCAATCACCCGGAACAATCAACCAAAAGCCCCTCGCGACCAGAACGTGGACGTGTTCGAGAGCGTGATGAGCACCACCGGCATGGTCAACGTCGGCCGTGGCGCCGTGGTGGTGGGCTTCGCGGCCGGGGACCACGCCTTCGCGTGAGGCCGCGCAACGCGAGGTTAACGGCGGGTCGCTAAGCTTGGCCGATCGCCACACCACGGACGCCGCCATGGCCACCCGCTACTTTATCGCCATCCCCGACCCGGCCGCCGCGCGCACAGCGGGCGAACTTGCCTTCACCGCGCACGGTGCCGAGGGCTTCGCCCGCGACCTGCAGGAGGCGCTGCGCGGCGACCAGCTGTTCGAACGCTGGCGAGCCACCCAGGACGAACCGGACGAGGTCGACCCGCTGCTCGGCGCCACCGATCCCGCGGCCACCGTGGAGGGCGTCCAGCGCGAGAAGCGGATCGAGCTGGTGGCCAATACCAGCCTGCGTGGGGACGTCTTCAAGCACCGCATGCGCCTGCTGGCCGGCTCCGCCTGGGAACTGCGCGACGTCCGCGCCGGCTGACCGTGGATCGCCGGCCCGTGCTGCTCGCATGGAGCGGCGGCAAGGACTCGGCCTGGGCGCTGCATGCGATGCGGCGCGACGGGGTCGACGTCCTCGGCCTGCTCTGCACGATCACCGAAGGCCACGAGCGTGCGTCCATGCAGGGCGTCCGCGTGGACGTGCTGCGCGCGCAGGCCGCGGCGGCGGGCTTGCCGCTGATCGAATCGCGAATTCCCCAAGCCTGCGACAACGCGTGCTACGAAGCGGCCTTCGCGGCGGCGCTGGACGCCGCCCGCACGCGCTGGCCGGTCATCACCCGCATCGCCTTCGGCGACCTGCTGCTGGCCGACATCCGCGCCTGGCGCGAAGCGCTGTGCACGCGGCTGGGCTGGACGGCGGTTTTCCCGCTCTTCGGCCGCGACACTGGCGTGCTCGCGCGCGAGATGGCGGCCGGCGGCCTGCGCGCGGCGCTGTGCTGCGTCGACACGCAGCTGCTCGACGCTGCGTTCGCCGGCCGGAACTTCGACGCGGCCCTGCTCGACGCCTTGCCCGCCGACGTCGACCCCTGCGGCGAGAACGGCGAATTCCACACCTGCGTCAGCGACGGCCCGATGTTCAGCGCCCCGCTCGCGCTTGAGCGCGGCGACACCGTGCTGCGCGATGGCCGCTTCGCGTACACGGACTTCCTGCCTGTCAGTCCCGAAGCGCCGCCGCATGGTGCGCGACATGGTCGCCGATGAAGCTGGCGATGAAGTAGTAGCTGTGGTCGTAGCCGGGCTGCATGCGCAGGGTCAGCGGATGGCCGGCTGCCTCGCAGGCGGCCTGCAGCAGCTGCGGCCGGAGCTGGTTGTCGAGGAACTCGTCGGCGTCGCCCTGGTCGACCAGCAGCGGCAGCCTTTCCTTCGCGGTTTTCACCAGCTCGACCGCGTCGTACTGCTTCCACGCCTCGCGGTCGTCGCCGAGGTAGGCGCCGAAGGCCTTCTCGCCCCACGGCACCTGCGACGGCGCCACGATCGGCGAGAACGCCGAGACGCTGCGGTAGCGACCGGGATTCTTCAGTGCGATCGCGAGCGCGCCGTGGCCGCCCATTGAATGCCCGCTGATCGCGCGGCGGTCGCTTGCCGAGGGATCGGCTTCGACCCACGCCGGCAGCTCGTCGACGATGTAGTCGTACATGCGGTACTGCCGTGCCCACGGATCCTGCGTGGCGTTGACGTAGAAGCCGGCGCCCTTTCCGAGGTCGTAGCCTTCCGCATCGGCAACGTCATTGCCGCGCGGGCTGGTGTCGGGCGCGACGATGATGATTCCGTGCTCGGCGGCATAGCGCTGCGCGCCGGCCTTGGTGATGAAGTTCTGTTCGTTGCAGGTCAGGCCCGAGAGCCAGTACAGCACCGGGCACGGGCCGTCGGCGGCCTGCGGCGGGAAGTACACGCCCACGGTCATGTCGCAGCCGAGGACCTCGGAGCGGTGGCGGTAGACGTCCTGCCAGCCGCCGAAGCTGGCGCGGTGTTCGATGCGTTCCATGGTGATTCTCCGGAAGATCTGTGGATGGGTACGGAAGGGTGGTCGCGGCGGCGATTCAGCGACGCGCCGCGCCCTGCATGTCGGCGGACTCCAGCATCCTGCGTCCGCGCGCCTGTGGCAGGGCGTCGGCCAGCGCGGCGGCGACATCCTCCGCGGCGATGCCGCGCAGGCGCGCCGGCAGCAGCGGCCGCAGCCAGCGGTCCAGGCCGGCGGCCAGGTGTTCGCCGCGGCGCCGCGGTTGGTCCAGTGCGTCGCGGTCGCCGAGCAGCAGCGAGGGCCGCGCAATCACCAGCCCGTCCAGCGGCAGCGCCGAGAGCGCGTCCTCGAGCTCGCCCTTGCTGCGGCTGTAGAACACGCGCGAGCCGGAGTCCGCGCCCATCGCGCTGACCAGGCCGATCCGCGCGGCACCCGCGGCCAGCGCCGCGCGGGCCACGGCGAGGTTGGCATCGACATCGACCGCGCGAAAGGCCGCCCGGCTGCCGGCGACGCGGATCGTGGTGCCGAGCGCGAGGAAGGCTTCGTCCAGCGGCGGCAGCGGCGGCAGGCGGCTGAAATCGACCACATGCAGCTGCAGCCTTGGCGACGACAGCGGCAGCGGGCGGCGCAGCAGCGCATGCACTTCGGCCACGCCGGGATCGGCGCACAGGCGCGCGACCAGTGCGCGCCCGACCAGGCCGCTGGCGCCGGCCACCAGGACGCGTCGCGTGCGCGTGCCCGTGTCCGTGTCCGTGGCAGTAGCCGTGTCCCTCGCGCCGCCTTCGTTCACGTCGCCGGCTCAGTAGCGGATGACGGTGCGGATCGACTTGCCTTCATGCATCAGGTCGAAGGCCTCGTTGATCCGCTCCAGCGGCAGCGTGTGGGTCACGAACGGTGCCAGCTGGATGTCGCCGCGCATCGCGTCCTCCACCATGCCCGGCAGCTCGCTGCGGCCCTTCACCCCGCCGAAGGCCGTGCCCAGCCACTTGCGGCCGGTCACCAGCTGGAACGGGCGCGTCGAGATCTCCTTGCCCGCGCCGGCCACGCCGATGATCACGCTCTGGCCCCAGCCCCGGTGCGCGCACTCCAGCGCCGCGCGCATCACCTCCACATTGCCGATGCACTCGAAGCTGTGGTCCACGCCCCAGCCGGTCATCTCCACGATCACCTGCTGGATCGGCTTGTCGTGGTCCTTCGGGTTCACGCACTCGGTCGCGCCCATCTGCCGTGCGAGCTCGAACTTCGACGGATTGGTGTCGATGGCGATGATGCGGCCGGCCCTTGCCTGCTTCGCGCCCTGGATCACCGCCAGGCCGATCGCGCCGAGGCCGAACACCGCCACGCTGTCGCCCTCGGCCACCTTGGCGGTGTTGTGCACCGCGCCGATGCCGGTGGTCACGCCGCAGCCGAGCAGGCAGGTGTGCTCAGGGTTGGCCTCCGGGTTCACCTTGGCCAGCGAGACCTCGGCGACCACGGTGTGTTCGGCGAAGGTCGAGCAGCCCATGTAGTGGTAGACCGGCTGGCCGTTGTAGCTGAAGCGCGTGGTGCCGTCGGGCATCACGCCCTTGCCCTGGGTGGCGCGCACGGCCACGCAGAGGTTGGTCTTGCCGCTCTTGCAGAACAGGCACTCGCCGCACTCGGCGGTGTAGAGCGGGATCACATGGTCGCCGGGCTTCACCGAGGTCACGCCCTCGCCCACCTCCACCACGATGCCGGCGCCTTCATGGCCCAGCACCGCCGGGAACACGCCTTCCGGATCCTCGCCGGACAGCGTGAAGGCGTCGGTATGGCAAAGCGCGGTGTGGGTGATCTTCACCAGCACCTCGCCCTTCTTCGGGCCTTCGAGGTCGAGCTCGACGATCTGCAGCGGCTTTCCGGCTTCGAAGGCAACGGCGGCGCGGGTCTTCATGGTTTCAACTCCTGCAATGCAATGGCGTGGTCGGCGGCCGCGGCGCGGTGGCGCCGTGGCGGCTGCGTATGGGTCATTTCAGATAGGAACGGATCAGCCCGGTCATTTCGGCGACGCGCGCCTCGCGATCGGACGCGTCGGCCGCCGGCTGCCCGAACTGCTCGCGCAGATGCGATTCAAGCACCTCGCTCATCAGCCCGTTCACCGCACCGCGGATGGCCGCGATCTGCTGCAGCACCGGGCCGCAGTCGGCGCCGGATTCCAGCGCGCGCTCCAGGCCCTCGCACTGGCCGCGGATGCGACGGATGCGCGCCAGGACCTTGCGCTTTTCTTCGGGCGAATGGGGCAATGCGCGGACTCGATGGATAGTGGGGGGCAGTATAGCAACGCGGCCGGGACGGCTGTCCATCGGGGCGCCGGCAGCGTGGATGCGCGCGGCACCGGCGCGCTAGACTCCGCTGCAGCATGCAGACCCTTCGGCCCCTGACGGCGTTCCTGCTCGCCGTCCTGCTGTGCGGCGCGGCGACGGCACAGCCGCATTCGCCCGGCGTCCCGACCGCCGCCGACGCCCCCGTCCCGCTCGATCACCTCCCGGCGCTGAAGGGCGGCTATTTCCCGCTCGCTTCCAGGGCCAACGGCCGCATGTACCACGTCTACGTGCGCACCCCCGAAGGCTACGACGCCACAGGCGCACAGACCTGGCCGGTGGTCTACCTGCTCGACGGCGACAGCCTTTTCCCGCTCCTCGCGCCCACCCACCTGTTCCTCGGTTACGACGAGAAACTCCCCGAAGCCATCATCGTCGGCATCGCCTACGGCAGCTTCGATCCGGCGATCAACAAACGCGACGTCGATTTCACCGGCCAAGCCGCGGACACGGCACCCGGACAGGGCGGCGCGGAACAATTTCACGACTTCCTGCGTGACCAGCTGCTGCCCGAGGTCGAAAGCCGGTACCGGGCCGATCCCGCGCGTCGGGTGCTGGTCGGCCAGTCCCGCGGCGGCTATTTCGTGCTCTGGTCGGCGCTGAAGGACCCGGACCTGTTCCGGGGGCGTATCGCCAGCAATCCGTCCTTGGCGCCGGCGCGCGGGCAGCTCTTCGCCGCGCCCGGTCCGCACCGACGCGACGACCTCGCCGTGGTCGTCGCCAACGGCGCGCGCGACACCGCGGAGCGGGTACGCAACGCCGCGCAATGGAGCACGGCCTGGGGCGGGCGCGACGATGCGCCGTGGCAGGTGCAGCTGATCACCCTGCCCGAAGGCACGCACGCCGCCAGCATTGGCGAGGCGTACCGGCGCGCGATGCTGTGGCTGTTCCGTGACCAGGCTCCACCGGCATCGCCCTAGCGTGCTTCGTCCCAACCAGGACAAGCTCCACATGTACGACCTGCTGCTCCCAAAATTCATCCACACGCTGGAACTTGGCGCGCACGACGGCTGGCATGCCGGCCTGCCGCTGGAGCGCCTGCCTGAAGGGCCGATCCAGGCACGCTGCGGAACCGCATCGCCGCTGCTGCTCGTCCGCGCGCTGACGCCGCTGTTCCATCGCGATGTCATCGCCTTCCTGCGCGAGCGCGGGGCCGACAACCTGCAGGCGGTGCCGGTGGCGCTGCACACCCCCGCCGGCGTGCTGCACGACTGGCAGGCGGTGAACGTGGTGGGCAGGATCCCGCTGGCCAGCTTCGCGCTCGAACTGCCGCCGGTGGACACCATTCCCGAGCCGCGGCGCAGCGCGGCGCAGGCGGCGATGGAAGAGGCCGCGCCGCTCATCCGCATCCTGCGCCAGGCACCGCCGCTGCCGCGCCCCATCGCGCCGATCGCGCGGCTGGCCGAAGGCAATCACCCGCTGCTGATCCGCAGCGACGTGATGGCGGCGCTGGATGCGCGCTTCAACCTGCCGGTGGCCGGCAAGGTCGTGCACCAGGTGCGCTTCGACGACCTGCGCTTCAGCGACTTCTGCACGGGCACGGGCTTCGCCGCGCTGCTCGCGCAGTCCTGTCCCGCGCCGTAGCGCGCCGTCCGCTTAGGCCCGCGCCGGCATCAGCGCGTCGTCCAGCGCCTTGGCCCGCTGGTAGGCCGGGCGCGCGCGCAGGCGCTCCGCCCAGGCGGCGAACGCCGGACGATCGGGAATCGATTTGAAGGCCAGGCCGAAGTCGACCTGGCCGCCGACGTAGACGTCGGCGGCGCTGAAGCGATCGCCCAGCAGCCAGGGCGACGCGGCACCGGCCGCCTGTTCCAGCACGTCCATCGTCTGCCCGTAGCTGCCATAGCCGACGAAGGCGGTCTTTTCCGGCGGCGCCAGCTGGCCCAGCGCATTTGCCGACACCGCGGCTTCGACCGGACCCGCGGCGAAGAACATCCAGCGCAGGTAGGTACCGCGCAGCGGATCGTCGAGCGCGGGCGCGAGCCCGGCATCGGGGAAGGCGTCGGCCAGGTAGGCGCAGATCGCGGCCGCCTCGGTCACCACCACGCCGCGGTGCTGCAGCGCCGGCACTTTGCCCATCGGATTGATCGCCATGTATCCGGGCGACTTCATGCGTTTGCCGTACTCCTGCACCACCTCGCGATACTCGACGCCGAGCTCTTCGAGCATCCAGCGCACGATCCTGCCGCGCGACATCGGGTTGGTGTGGAAGACGAGTTCGCTGGTCATGGCGGATTCCTGGGTTCCATGCGGTACGGGATCAGCCGGTGTTCTGGATGCCGGCGGCGATGCCGTTGACGGTAGCAAACAGCGCCCGCAGCAGCTCGTCGTCTGCGCTGCCGCCCTCGCGCCAGCGGCGCAGCAGCTCGACCTGCAGCAGGCTGATCGGATCAACGTAGGGGTTGCGCAGGCGGATCGACAGGCGCAGGCGGTAGTCGGTGGCCAGCAGCTCGTCCTCGCCCTTGATCGCGAGGATGGCGTCGCGGGTGCGGGTGAACTCGGCGGCGATGCCGGGGAAGAACGCGTCGTGCGCGTCCCCGGCCAGGCGCGAGTAGCGTTCGAAGATGTCGAGGTCGGACTTGGCCAGCAGCATCTCGACGTCGTCGAGCATGGCGGCGAAGAAGGGCCAATCGCGGGCCATGGCGGCCATGGCATCGAGGCCGTGCGCGGCGATGCCGGCCTCCAGCGCATGCCCGACGCCGTACCAGCCGGTCAGGCCGGAGCGGTTCTGCGACCAGGCGAACACCCAGGGGATGGCGCGCAGGTTGGCGATGCCGCCGTCGCGACGGCGCGAGGGGCGCGAGCCGATCTGCAGGCGCTCGATCACGTCCACCGGCGTGGCGGTGCGGAAGTAGGCGTTGAAGCCGGGGTCTTCGTGCACCAGTGCGCGGTAGCAGGCGCGCGCGTCGGCGGACAGGCCGTCGGCGACGGCGCGCCACTCGCGCACGCGCGCATCCTGCGGCCGCGGCCGCAGGCTCGCGCGCAGCACGGCGCCGGTCATCTGCTCGAGGTTGCGCAGCGCCAGCGCGCGGATGCCGTACTTGCGGTGGATCACCTCGCCCTGCTCGGTCACGCGCAGGCGGCCGCCGACGGTGCCGCGCGGCGCGGCGATGATCGCGCGCTCGGTCTTGCCGCCGCCGCGGCTGACCGAGCCGCCGCGGCCGTGGAAGAACACCAGGCGCACGCCGGCCTCGCGCGCCAGCCGCATCAGGTCCACCTGCGCGCGCTGCAGCGCCCAGCGCGAAGCCACCAGGCCACTGTCCTTTGCGCTGTCGGAGTAGCCGAGCATCACGACCTGGCGGTCGCCGCGGGCGGCGACGTGGCGGCGATACACCGGGTCGTCGAACAGCGCGCGCATCACGCCGGCGGCGGCGTCGAGATCGTCGACGGTTTCGAACAGCGGCGCGACGTCAAGCGGCACATGGTCGTCTTCGACGCAGCCGGCAATGCGCGCCAGCGCCAGAACCGCCAGTGCGTCCGCGGCGCTGCGGCTCATGCTGACGATGTAGGGGCCGAAGGCGTCGGCGCCGTAGCGGGCGCGCGCGGACTTCACGGTGCGGAACACGTCCAGAGCCTGCGCCGCGGCGTCCGCACCGGGCCGCGGCGGCGTGGGCGTTTCGATCAGCGCGTGCAGCTGCGCCAGCCGCGCGTCCAGTGGCTGCTCGCCCCAGTCGTCATCGCCCTGCAGCGCCGCCAGCGCGGCATCGTGGGCGGCGGAGTCCTGGCGCAGGTCGAGCGCGGCCAGGTGGAAGCCGAAGCTGCGCACGCGCCTCAGCAGGCGCCCCAGCGCGAAGCGGCCGGCGCGGTCGCCGCGGTTGCGGGCGAGGCTGGCATCGATCAGTTCGAGATCGCCGAGGAAGCCTTCGACGCCGTCGTAGGCCGCGCCGGCGCCTTCATCCACGGTCGCCGCCAGCCGCGCCGACATCAGCTCCATCAGCTGCCGGTAGGGCATGTCGGCCTGGCGCGCGCGGAGCTTCGACGCGGCACCGGGCATCAAGTCCCTGTACTCGGCCAGCCGCGCCTCCACCGCGGCGTCCACGCCGGCGCGGTCGCGGGTCTGGGTCAGCACCTGGCCCAGCGCTCGCAGCTCGTCCCGGTACTGCTCCAGCACCTGCGCGCGCTGCGCGGCCAGCGCGGCCTCGATGGTCGCGGCGCCGACGTTCGGGTTGCCGTCCATGTCGCCGCCCACCCAGGTGCCGAAGCGCAGCACGTTGGGCAGCTCGATGCGCTTGCCCCAGGCTGCTTCCACGGCATCGGCGAACACTTCGTAGAACGCCGGCAGCACCCGGAACAGCACGCTGCCCAGGTAGTGGCCGATGTGGTCGACCTCGTCGGTCACCGTCGGCTTCAGCGGCGGCGCCTCCGAGGTCTGCCAGGTCGTGGCCAGGGCCTGGCGGATGCGCGACTCGTCGCTCAGGCGCTCCTCCGGCGTGCGCGTGCGATCGATGTCGGCCACCAGGC
Source organism: Luteimonas changyuni (assembly GCF_039548395.1). NCBI lineage: Bacteria > Pseudomonadati > Pseudomonadota > Gammaproteobacteria > Lysobacterales > Lysobacteraceae > Luteimonas > Luteimonas changyuni. The sequence goes on along the minus strand of NZ_JBCLUZ010000028.1, from coordinate 12,090 downwards.
GCTCCACGATCACGCGCTCCTTGGCCAGCAGCGCGCGGCGCACGGCTTCGGTCGGATGGGCGGTGAACACCGGTTCCACCCAAAGCCCGGGCAGCAGCGCTTCCAGCTCGTCCAGGGTCACGCCGTCGGCGTGCAGCGCGCCAAGCACCGCTTCCAGACCGCCAGGCTGCGGCCCGTCCTCGCTGCGCTGGTGGTCGCGGCGGCGGCGGATGCGGTGCACCCGCTCGGCCAGGTTGATCGCGCCGAACCAGGCCGAGAAGGCACGCACCAGCGCATCGGCACTGTCGGGCGACACCCGCGCCAGCTCCGCGGCCAGCGCATCCACCGGCTCGCCGTTCTCGCGCCGCGAAATCGCCGCGCGTCGAACCGCTTCCACCTGCTCCAGCAGCGCCGGCGAGACCTGCTCGCCCAGCATGTCGCCGACCATCGCCCCAAGGCGGCGCACGTCGTCGCGCAGCAGCGCGTCGGTGTCGGCGAAATCGAGCTGCTCGCGCAGCGGCACGTCGGGACTTCCGGAAGGGATGTTCATGCCTGAAGGCTACACCGCCAGGCGTGGCGACTCAGTAGGCGAACTCGCGGAAGACGCGGTCGATGTCGCCGCCCCACTCGCCGTGGTACAGCGCGAGCTTGCGTTCGGCCGGGGTCTCGTTGGCCTGGGCGAATTCGACCAGCGGGTCGAGGAAGTGGAGTTCGTCCTGGCCCTGCTCGTTGTGCCGTGCGCGGCGGGAGAGGCCCGCGGCGGAGATCTCCAGCGCGCGCAGCGCCAGGTCGCGCACGGTGCCGTTGCGGAAGGGCAGCTTGAACGCCTGCCTGGGCACGCCGTCGCGCAGGGCGTGGCGCTCGGCCAGGCTGAAGTCCTTCACCAGGTCCCAGGCGGCGTCCAGCGACGCATCGTCGTACAGCAGCCCGACCCAGAACGCCGGCAGCGCGCAGATGCGGTTCCACGGCCCCGAGTCGGCGCCGCGCATCTCCAGGAACTGCTTCAGGCGCACCTCCGGGAACGAGGTGGTCATGTGGTCGGTCCAGTCGCGCATGGTCGGCAGCGCACCCGGCAGGGCCGGCAGCCTGCCCTCCATGAAGTCGCGGAAGGACTGGCCGCTGGCGTCGTGGTACACGCCGTCGCGGTAGCTGAAGTACATCGGCACGTCGAGCAGGTAGTCGACGTAGCGCTCGAAGCCGAAGCCGTCCTCGAACACGAAGTCGAGCATGCCGGTGCGGTCGGGATCGGTGTCGGTCCAGATGTGCGAGCGGTAGCTGAGGTAGCCGTTGGGCTTGCCCTCGGTGAACGGCGAATCCGCGAACAGCGCGGTCGCGATGGGCTGCAGCGCCAGCGACACGCGGAACTTCTTCACCATGTCGGCTTCGCTGGCGTAGTCCAGATTGACCTGCACCGTGCAGGTGCGCGTCATCATGTCCAGGCCGAGGTCGCCGACCTTGGGCATGTAGGCGCGCATGATCTTGTAGCGGTCCTTGGGCATCCAGGACATGTCCGCGCGCGTCCACTTCGGCTGGAAGCCCATGCCGAGGAAACCCACGCGCAGCTCGTCGGCCACCGCCTTGACCTCGAACAGATGGCTGCCCACTTCGCGGCAGGTGTCGTGGATGCTTTCCAGCGGCGCACCCGAGAGTTCCAGCTGCCCGGCGGGCTCCAGCGTGACCGAAGCGCCGTCCTTGAGCAGCGCGACCACCTTGCCGTGCTCCTCCACGCGCTCCCAGCCGTAGCGGGTCAGGCCCTCCAGCAGCACGCCGATGCCGCGATCGCCCTCGTAGGCCGGCGGGCGCAGGTCGTCCAGGCGGAAGCCGAACTTCTCGTGCTCGGTGCCGATGCGCCAGGCCTCGGCCGGCTTGCTGCCGGCGGCAAGGTAGGCGACGAGTTCATCGCGCGAGCGGATCGGCGCGGCGGGAGGTGCTGGGTTCGGATCGGTCACGTGGCGGGCCCATCGACGCTGGTTGGCAGCGCGACCGTTCACGGTCATGCGCGGAGTGAGCCACTATATCCCCTGGCCCGCGAACATCCGCGGCCGCTGCCGGATTGCAGCGTCGCCGCCATCGACGCAATCGAGCCGGGGTGCCGCGCCGCGCCGCCTCCCGGATACCGTCGCGCCGGGCCTCAGTTGGCCGGAATCTCCAGCCAGCTGCAGATCACGCCGCGGGCCTGGTCGACGCCGAGCTTGGATTCGCCCGAAAACGCCTGCACGCCCACGCTATCGCCGAACTCCTTGGCCAGGTCGCGCTTCACGGCCTGCATCGCGTTGCCGACCGCGCTGCGCGAAAGCTTGTCGGCCTTGGTCAGCAGCGCATGCGCCGGCAGGCCGCGGCCCACGGCATAGGCCAGCATGTTGCGGTCGTAGTCCTTCAGCGGGTGGCGGATGTCCATCACCACCACCAGGCCGCGCAGGGCCTCGCGCTTCTTGAAGTAGACGTCGAGGAAGGCCTGCCAGTGGGCCTGCAGGTCCTTGGGCACCTTGGCGTAGCCGTAGCCGGGCAGGTCCACCAGGTACTTGCCCTCGTACTGGGGCAGGTTGAAGAACACCAGCTGCTGGGTGCGCCCGGGCGTCTTGGACACCCGCGCCAGCGCGTTCTGCTGGCACAGGGCATTGAGCGCGCTGGATTTTCCGGCGTTGGAACGGCCGGCGAACGCGACTTCGAAACCGCCCTCGGGAGGCAGTTGGCGGGGGGTATGCGCCGACATCATGTATTCGGCGCGAGCGAGGGGATTGGCCATGGGACACAGGATCGCACGAGCGGGCGACCAGGGCGGGTTTGACCACCCTGCTCCGGCGACTGGATAATGACCGGCCTTGCGACCGCGGGCTTCCGCTGCCCGCAATCCTGATTCCCGGAGTCCAGCCAGATGCGTCACGCCCGCCGCTACCTCCTCGCCGGATTCGCCGCCCTTGCGGTCGGTGCCGTCGCTTTCGCCCAGACCACGGTCGCCCCGCTGGAGGAGGCCGAGCCGGTGGAGACCCTGCCGCTGGAGTCGGTGAACGCCCTGGCCGAACTGGCCACGACCACGCCCGGCAACGCCCAGAACGGCGCCACGCTCGCCGGCACCTGCGCCGCGTGCCACGGCCTGGACGGCAAGGCCACCATCGGCGAGATCTACCCCAACATCGGCGGCCAGAGCGAGCGCTACATGGCCCGCCAGCTGGCGCTGTTCAAGAGCGGCGAGCGCACCAGCGCGATCATGCAGCCCTTCGCCTCGATGCTTTCGGCGCAGGACATGCGCGATGTCGGCGCCCATTACGCCAGCCAGGGGTCCTCGGCCGGCATCGCCGACGACACCGTGGTCACCGAAGGCCCCTACGAGGGCATGAAGTTCTACGAGGTCGGCCAGCAGCTGTTCCGCCGCGGCGACTTCGAGCGCGGCATCCCGGCCTGCATGGCCTGCCATGGCCCGTCGGGCGCCGGCAACCCGGGCCCGGCCTACCCGCACGTCGGCGGCCAACAGGCCTGGTATACGGCGCGTCGCCTCGAGGAATACCGCGCCGGCACCACCAACCAGCGCGAAACCGACATGTTCGACATCATGGCGTCGATCGCCGCCGAACTGAGCGACGAAGAGATCAGCGCGCTGTCGAGCTACATGCAGGGCCTGCACACCCGCCCCGACGCGGCCACCCTGGCGGCGATCGCGAACATGCCGGCGCCGGCACCGGCCGCGGCCGCCGACGCCGCACCCGCCGCCCCGGCGGAAGGTGAAGCAGTCCCGGCCGAGGACGCGGGCGCGGACGCCAGCGCGCCGACCGAAGGCGAAGACGCCGGCCAGGCGACCGAAGCGAGCGCCACGGACGTCCAGCAGTCGTCGTGACGCCGGCCGGCCGTCGCGGTCCAGCGGCGCCTGCCACGGGTGAGTTCCAGCGCCGGCCAGGCCCCTGTGCCGGCGCTTTCCGTTTCGAGGACCCATGTCGATGATCGAACGCCTGACTCCCGTCCTGCTCATGCTGGCGCTTGCCGTCGGCACGGTGCTTCCCTCCACCGCACGCGCGGATGACGGCCTGGTCGAAGGCCGCGACTACGTCGCCATCGGCAACGGCCAGCCGCTCCGGAGCGAGCCCGGCAAGGTCGAAGTGGTGGAGGTGTTCGCCTACTGGTGCCACGTCTGCAACGACTTCCAGCCGCACGTGAGCCGCTGGCAGCGCACGCTTGCCGACGACGTCGCCTTCCGCTACCTGCCTGCCGCGTTCACGTCCGGCGACCCCTATGCCCGCGCATACTTCGCCCTGGACTCGCTGGACGCGCCCGCAGGGACGCATGAAGCCATCTTCCGTGCCATCCACGTTGATCAGGCCCTGCCGCAGCGCGGCGCATCGCTGGACGAGTTCGCCACGCTGCTGGGTGAGCTCGGCCTCGACCGCAGCGCGGCCACTGCCGCGATGCGGTCGCCCGAAGCCGATGCCGGCATGCAGTCTTCGCGCGATTTCATCATCGCCACGGGGATCCAGGGCACGCCGTCGATGATCGTCAACGGCCGCTACCGCGTGCTTGGCCGCAACTTCGGCGACATGCTGCGCATCACCGACCTGCTGGTCGCGCGCGAGCGCGCGGCCGCATCCAATCCCAGCGTTTCCGCAACAGACGAGTCCACACCATGACCAACAAGCGCCTGCTGTTCGCCCCCCTGCTCCTGAGCGTGCTGCTCGTCGCCTGCGGCGGCGGAGAGACGCCCGCACCCGCCGATGCCGCCGTGACCACGCCCGCCGAGGCCACGGCGCCCGCCGCCGGCGAGTCCGCGATCACCGACGAACCGGCGGTCGACCCGTCCGCCGCCGCCGCCGACGCGCCCGCGGACACCGGCGCCAACCCGCCCGCCGACACCACCTCCGCCGACCCCGCGGCAGACGCCGCCGTGGCCGCGGCGACACAGGCGGCCACGCAGGGCCCGGCCCTGGTCCCGGGCACCGACTACATCGAGATCCCCGGCGGCCAGCCCTTCGCCCCGCTGGAGGGCAAGATTGAAGTGGTCGAGGTCTTCGCCTACTCCTGCGCCCACTGCGCCGCCTTCGACCCGCTGGTGGGGGCATGGAAGAAGCGCCTGCCCGGCGACGTCCGCTTCACCTACCTCCCGGCCGTGTTCTACGAACAGGACAACTTCCCGAAGGCGTTCTTCGCGGCCGAGTCCGTGGGCGTGCTGGACCGCGTGCACTCGAAGCTGTTCAACGCCATGCACATCGAGCGCAGCCTGCGTCCGGACGCCAGCAGCGACGACATCATCGCCTGGATGGCCAAGCAGGGCGCCGACGCGGGCCAGCTGAAGGGCACCGTCGACAGCTTTGCCGTGAACGCAAAGGTCGCGCGCACCAAGCAGTTCATCGTCCGCAGCGGCATCGACTCCACGCCCACCGTGGTGGTGAACGGCAAGTACCGCGTTCGCGGTCGCAGCCTTGAAGACGTCCTGCGCATCACCGACCAGCTGATCGCGCGCGAACGCGCGGCGACCCGGGCCGGTGGCTCGGACTGACATCGCCAGCCAGACTCCACCGGTGCCCGATGCAGCGTCGGGCGCCGAGGGCGAGCCGGAAGCCTCTTCCGGACCGCAGCGGCTCAAGCTGCTCAGCGCCAACATCCAGGCGGGCTCCAGCACACGCCGCTACAGCGACTACGCCACCCGCAGCTGGTCGCACGTGCTGCCGATGGGCAACAAGCGCGGCATGCTCGACACCATCGCCAAGCTGGCCGGCCGCCACGACATCGTGGGCCTGCAGGAAGCCGACCCCGGCAGCTGGCGCTCCGGCTTCACCAACCAGACCCACTACCTGGCCGAGCGCGGCGGCTTCGACTACTGGACCCACCAGCCCAACCGGCGCGTGGGCCAGTTCGCCTCCAGCGCCAACGGCCTGCTGAGCAAGTTCGAGCCGCTCGACATCGCCGTGCACGCGCTGCCCGGCCGCATCACCGGCCGCGGCGTGCTGGTGGCGCGGTTCGGCGAAGGCGACGACGGCCTGACCATCGCAGTGGCGCACCTCTCGCTGGGCGCGCAGTCGCGGGCCTCGCAGCTGTCGTTCATCGCAGAACTGCTGGCCGACACCCCACACGCAGTGCTGATGGGCGACTTCAACTGCACCGTAGACCAGCCCGAGATGGCCGCGCTGTTCCGCCAGACCCGCCTGCAGCCGCCGGCGTGCATGGTGCACACCTTCCCCAGCTGGAAGCCGCAGAAGGCGATCGACCACATCCTGGTGAGCGACGGCCTGGGCTGCCGCGACATGCAGGCCTTCCCGGCGGCGTTCTCGGACCACCTGGCGCTGTCGATCGAACTGGACGTGCCCCCCGCCGCGCTCAAGCGCTGAACCCGCCGACGCCGCCCGCGGCCGCAACGCATTGTCCACACGGAGCCACTCCGCATGCCGATCCGACCCAGCCGCGCCGCCGCGGCCCTCTTCGCCCTGATCCTGATCGCCGCCTGCGGGAATACCCCGCCGCCGTATACCGGGGGCGACGTTGGCGAGTTCCAGCGCATCGATGTCATCGAAGGCAGCGGCGACGTTGCCAAGGCCGGCGACGAGGTCAGCGTGCACTACACCGGCTGGCTGTACGACCAGGCGGCCGCAGACAGGCGCGGGGAAAAATTCGACAGCTCGGTGGATCGCGGGCAGCCGTTTGTCTTCATGCTGGGCGCGGGCCGGGTGATCCGCGGCTGGGATGAGGGCGTGGCCGGAATGCGGGTCGGCGGAAAGCGGGAGCTGCTGATCCCGGCGGACCTGGGATATGGCACCAAGGGTGCAGGCGGCGCGATACCGCCTGGCGCCTCGCTGGTGTTCGAGGTGGAGTTGCGGGATATTCGACGGTAAGAGGTCGGAGCGGGGCTGCAGGGGACGGCATCGGCGTGATGCGGTGCATACCGGCATTTTTGGGGCGGTATGCATTACCGGTGCATTTCTGCGCTGTAATCCGACCAGTGGACTTTACCGCCTCATTTTTGGGGCCTACTTGGTGTTAGGCGCCACACCAGGCACATCGCAATTGGGGAGAAGACATGTCGCAGTTCGTCGATGACGGTCGCAACATCCGCAACAATGCCAAGGAGCTTGTCCTGGGTTTCATGCAGTCCTCCGACGTTTGCCAGCCGGGTGCTGAGGGGATGAGGCTCGCGCGAATCAGTCGAGACTGCGGTCTTGACTGGGGTGATTACCCAAAGGCAACGTCTTCCAACCAACAGTATTGGGTGGTTGCCTTGGTCCGAGAGCTTGAGGCTGAAGGTAAGGTTGAGCGCGTTTCTGAGTCAGGTCCGTGGCGTCTCCGGTAACACAGTTGGCGCCTAACGATTCATTCAAGCCGACGCCGCTTCGCGGCGCGGCTTAATTCTGGTGTTAGGCCGCAGTCCCGGCACCGTTGTAGCTGCAGCGTCGTAAGCGGGTTGTTTCCCGCTTAGCCGGAGCAGTGGTTTGGCTCTTCGCACGCGCGGTGGCGGCATCGGCAGCAGCGCCTGGCGCACCTCGGCTCCGGACACACGCAGCTTCAACGCAAGTACGATCGCCCTGAATCGGCCTCGTGCTGGTTGGCGGTGCGGGTTCCAGGCTGCGCGTCCTTGGCTCTCGGCTGCGGCTGCGGCAGGTACCGCCCAGCGCCGCCCAGTTGTTGTAGTGTTCGGCTCAGGGGTTGGGCCGTCGGGCGGGGCACAGTTGTCAGGCATCGCGGCGGCCTAACGATTCGTTCAAGCCGACACCGCTTCGCGGCGCGGCTTAACTCTGGTGTTAGGCGCTCATGTCTGATTACGAGAAGCTCGTAGTCGCACCATCCGAGCAGCTCGGCGCAATCTCACGCCGGGTGCTGGTGAAGACTTTGCTCAAGTGCGTGCTGTGGTTTAGCCTCGCTTGGGTAGCAACGTGGCTTTATCCAGGCATCGTCTGGCCGTGGTATGTAGCTTGGGCATTCGCTGCAATTGGCTTGGCCTTTTCCCTGGTCGTTCTGCTGGTGGCATTTCGCAGCCGCTACGCAGAGCTCCGGAACTAGGGGAGCAATCATGATCGCGGAAGTGCCTAACAATGCGTTCAAGCCGACACCGCATCGGGGCGCAAACCACATGGCAGGTGCAGCTTGCCATGTGCCTCACGCCCCGCTGCGGCGCGGCTTAACTTAGGTGTTAGGCCGCAATGGACGAATCTCTGATCCCCAAGCTGATCAAGCAAAGGCGGCGGCTGCTACAAAGCTACCTGGTTCACGTTGCGTGGTTCGCCACCATGATCGTCACCGCAATCACACATTCATCCAGAGCGGTGGTCGCCAGTTCCATCTTCTTGGCGCTCATCACGGTTCCGCCAGTCATCGCTTACGCAGCGGCGGTACACCGCACTTGCCGAGCGATTGACCCGAGCGCTAAGACCATCGGGATCGTTCCAATGATCATCATGACGGTTCTGTTTACCCCATTCGAGTCAGGCTTGGTCGTTCCAGCAAAGAACCTTCTTGTCTCGGGCAGACTGGTACGAGAGCATCCGGCCGGAGCTATGCGGCCTAACGAGTCATTCAAGCCGACGTCGCTTCGCGACGCGGCTTAATTCTGGTGTTAGGCCTAGTTTTTCCGCACGTCGGAGCAGGGCTGTTCGTCGCCTGCGAAGTACGGCTCTTCCGTAGCTGTTGGCTCCTCGCACGCGCGGTGATGTCATCGGCAGTAGTTCCTGTGGCACCTCGGCTCCGGACAGACGCAACCTCGGTACAAGTACGATCATCCTGAGTCGGCTCCGTCGCGGTGGGCGCTGAGGCTTCTTGGCCACGCGCATGGCGGCCCTCAGCTCCGGCCCAGGCACGGCCAAGACTTGGCAAGTTGCTGTAGTGTTCGGCTCAGGGGTTGGGCCAGTTGCCAGGTATCGGCGGCCTAACGAGTCATTCAAGCCGATGCCGCTTCGCGGCACGGCTTAATTCTGGTGTTAGGCCTTGTTTCCCGCACTGTCGCGGCAGCACTTTCGGTTGCGTGGTGCATCCTGCTCGCCTGTTGCCGTCGGCACCTCGCACGCGCGATGACAGGCATCGGCAGTAATTCCTGAGGCACCTCGGCTCCGGACAGACGTAGCTTCGGCACAAGTATGATCATCCTGAGTCGGCCTCGTTATAGTTGGCGTTGAGGCTTCTTGGCCGCGCGCATTGCGGCCCTGAGCTCCGCCCCAGGCACGGCCAAGGCTCGGCAAGTTGCTGTAGTGTTCGGCTCAGGGGTTGGGCCAGGTGCCAGTAATCGGCGGCCTAACGAGTCATTCAAGCCGATGCCGCTTCGCGGCACGGCTTAATTCTGGTGTTAGGCCTTGTTTCCCGCACTGTTGTTGCCTGGTTCTAGGCAATCGGTAACGCCTCGCTTGCCCGCAGTTTTTGCACCTTGCACGCGCGGTGCAGGCATCGGCAGTCAGCCCTGCAGCACCTCGGCTTCGGACAGGCGCGACCCTTCGCAAGATTCGACCTTCCGAATCGGCTTCGGTCAGTGCGCGGTGAGAGTTCTTGGCCGCGCGCGTGGTGCGCTTCGGCAGCACCAAACACGGCGCTTGTTGTACTGTTCGCCTCAGGGGTTGGGCTGTCGCACGTCGGGCGCAGGTGCCAGGGAACGGCGGCCTAACGAGTCGTTCAAGCCGATGCCGCTTCGCGGCACGGCTTAACTCTGGTGTTAGGCCGCTCTCAATTTCATCCGCTGACCGAAAACAAGCAACAAACTACGGGAACGATACATGTCCAGATTCGTGATGTTTGTGCCGCTGTTTATTGGCATCGTCGGCTCAGCGATTGCCGGCACATCGCAGATGTCGACGATCGGGGACAGCAAGCAGGCTGAACTGCAGCAACACTGGAGTTGCTATACAGCGAGTGACGCACAAACGCGAAAACAGCAAGTTGAGCACGACATGCTGCCCCGCGTGGTGTTTGCTGGCGAAAGCAAATCCGTTAGCGTCGAGTCACGCATGGCCACCTACAAGACGCCTGCGCTGTCTGTCGCAGTAATTCACAACGGCAAACTGGATTGGAGCGCAGCTTGGGGACGGCTGCAAACAGATGGCACAGATGCCGATTGTGACAGCCTGTTTCAAGCGGGCTCCATCGCCAAGCCAGTAACTTTGCTCGCTGCGATGCGTATGAAGACAGCAGGACTGATCGATTTCGATAAGAACATCGAAACTTATCTGTCGTCCTACCACCTACCGGCTGGCCGGCAAACCGACGCCAATCCGGTCACGTTCCGCAACCTGCTCACACATACCGCAGGCGTCACGCCAGGGGGGCACGTCGGGTATGCACAGAACCAACCGATGCCAACCGACCAACAGACCGTGCGCGGCGAAGCACCGAGCAATTCACGCAGGGTAGAGGTTGTGGACGCACCGGGGGCATCGCTCGCTTATTCTGGCGACGGTTACACCATCATAGAGATCGCTCTGCAGGATCAACTGAACAAGCCTTTCGATAGAATCATGCGCGAGTGGCTACTCGCTCCGGCCGGTATGAAGCAGGCTGATTTCACCATGCCATTACCCACATCCAGCCACCCATATACCGCTCGCGGATATCAAGTCGACGGCACTATCGTGCCAGGGGGCTGGCGTAACCATCCCGATCAGGCCTCAGCCGGCCTGTGGGCAACGGCCACCGACTTGGCAATGTTCCTTCTCGAAATTCGTAAGGGCTACGAGGGCAAGAGCAACGTCTTCAGCCAAGCCAGCGTCCGCGAGATGCTTGCCAAGCCCATCGATGATCATGCTTACGGCTTTAGATTAATTGGTGAAGGCGATCAAGTCTTTGTTACCCACTATGGCGGCACTGTCGGTTACAGGGCAGGCATGACGTTAAACTTGCTTACCGGTGATGGCGCGGTGTACCTGACCAATTCTGATAATGGAGCAAACCTCGGCGTCGAATTCTTCAGCGCAGTCTCCCGCGCATATAACTGGCCGACCTTCCGCGAAGTACAGGTTACGCGCGCGACGCAACCGGTCGACGTTTTGCAGTCTCTGACCGGCCAATATGTATTTGCGGAACAGGAATGGAAGGTCTCCGTGATCTACGAGAACCAAGCGTTGGCCCTACTATTTCAAAACGGGGACCGTTATGCCATGACGCCCATACAAGGTCGACCGCGCGAGTTCATCCACCCTGATACCGCAGTACGCGCCAGCTTCGATGGTGAAGGTGCGGAGCTGCTACTCCAGTTATATGGCCAGACTGGGCGACGTGAATCGGACATAATTGATGCCGGACGCGCGCGAGTAGAAATCAAGGAACATCTTCTCGCTAGTTACGTCGGTCGCTACGAGTTATCTCCCGGGATGGTGTTTGATGTGAAGCAGTCTGGGGGCCATCTAGAAATCCAGCTGGGTAGCCAGCCTCGTTTCCCAGCCTTCCCTGAGTCGGCGTCAAAGTTCTTTTTCGAGATCGTCGACGCCCAGATTACTTTTCTCAGGGATGAAGAGGGAGCTGTTGTTGCCCTTGTGCTTCATCAAGGTGGGCGGGACCAAGAAGCGAAGAGGATTGAGCCATGAAGCATCGCGGGGAGCGGCCTAACAATTCATTCAAGCCGAAGCCGCTTCGCGGCTCGGCTTAATTCGGGCGTTAGGCCGCAGACGTTGCGCGCCCTTTGATGCAGGCTTAGTGTTGGAACATGGCTTACGATCAGTCCCGAATTGATGAGGCAGTCTTGGCGCTCCTTGCCGCCCACCTCTTCGACACGAACAGTTCCTGGAAGGGGTATGACTTCGATGTCATGAACCGCCTTCATGACGCCGGATATCTGTTCAATCCCGTGGGCAAGCAGAAGTCGGTGCAGCTTACGGAAGAGGGAGTGGAGCGCGGGCTAGAGCTCGCAAAGCGGCTTTTTGGAACTGCAGAAGACCATCGTTCTGCTTAGCATCTGGGTGCCTAACAATGCGTTCAAGCCGAAGCCGCTTCGTTCCGCAAAGCACATGGCAGATACAGCTTGCCATGTGCTTCGCTCCACTACGCGTCTCGGCTTAACTTAGGCGTTAGGCCTGCCTCCCAGGCTGCTCGGTGACTTGACAGTGATGTATCCTATCGGATACAGTGCGCCATGATCACGTTTCTCCGCACATCCGAGTTCGACGCTTGGCTTAAGGCACTACGTGACCCGATCGCCAAAGCCCGCGTTATCGCTCGCGTTCG
>NZ_JBCLUZ010000027.1:0-62314 GCF_039548395.1 Luteimonas changyuni | reverse complement strand
AGCGAATGCCGGGTAATACTCGTCAACGATCTGATAGAGAAGGGTTTGCTCGGGTCGGTGGCTCTGGTAACGACCAGTATCCCGATCCCGGCTGGCCGTCCTGGCCGCCACATGAGGCATGTTCCGCGTCCTTGCAATACTGTGTTTACATACAGTCTATCGCTTAGCGGAAAGTTCTTTTACCCTCAGCCGAAATGCCTGCCGTTGCTAGACATTGCCAGCCAGTGCCCGTCACTCCCACTCGATCGTCGCCGGCGGCTTGCCGCTGATGTCGTAGACCACGCGCGACACGCCACGGACCTCGTTGATGATCCGGTTGGAGACCCGACCAAGGAAGTCATACGGCAGGTGCGCCCAGTGCGCGGTCATGAAGTCGATGGTCTCGACCGCGCGCAGCGCGATCACCCACTCGTAGGCGCGCGCGTCGCCGACCACGCCCACCGACTTCACCGGCAGGAACACGGCGAAGGCCTGGCTGGTCCTGTCGTACAGGCCGGCCTTGCGCAGCTCGTCGATGAAGACCGCGTCCGCGCGCGCGAGGATGTCGGCGTACTCCGGCTTCACCTCGCCCAGGATGCGCACGCCCAGCCCGGGGCCCGGGAACGGATGCCGGTACACCATCTCGTGCGGCAGGCCCAGCGCCACGCCGATGCGCCGCACCTCGTCCTTGAACAGCTCGCGAAGCGGCTCCACCAGGCCCATCTTCATGTGCTCGGGCAGGCCGCCGACGTTGTGGTGGCTCTTGATGACGTGCGCCTTGCCGGTCTTGCTGCCGGCCGACTCGATCACGTCGGGGTAGATCGTGCCCTGCGCCAGCCACTTGGCATTGGCCAGCTTGCCGGCCTCTTCGTCGAAGATCTCGATGAACAGCCCACCGATGATCTTGCGCTTGGCCTCGGGATCGGTGACCCCGGCCAGCGCGCTGAAGTAGCGATCGCGTGCATCGACCCGGATCACGCGGATGCCGAGCCCATGCGCGTCGGACGCATCGGCGAAGGTCGCCATCACCTGGTCGCCCTCCTGCCAGCGCAGCAGGCCGGTGTCGACGAAGACACAGGTCAGCTGGTCGCCGATCGCGCGGTGCAGCAGCGCGGCCACGACGGAGGAATCGACGCCGCCTGAGAGACCCAGGATCACATCGTCGCTACCGACGGTTTCGCGCACGCGCGCGACCTGGTCCTCGATGATGTGCTCGGCCGTCCACAGGGTTTCGCTGCCGCAGACGTCGACCACGAAGCGGCGCAGCAGCGCCTGGCCCGAGGTCGTGTGCGTGACTTCCGGATGGAACTGCACGCCGTACCAGCGCCTGTCCTCGTTGGCGAAGGCCGCGACCGGCACGCGCGAGGTACTTGCGGTGACGGTGAAGCCGGGCGGTGCCTTCGAGACGTGGTCGCCGTGGCTCATCCACACGTCCAGGCGCGGCGGTTCGCTGCCATGGTCGTTGAGCTCGCCGAACAGGCGATCGCGCGCCATCAGCGTGACTTCGGCGTGGCCGTATTCGCGCGCATCGGCGGCTTCGGTCTCGCCGCCGAGCTGCTTGGCCATGGTCTGCATGCCGTAGCAGATGCCGAGCAGCGGCAGGCCGCTGTCGAACACCTCCTGCGGCGCGCGCGGGCAGCCCTCGACCGTGGTCGACTCCGGGCCGCCCGACAGGATGATGCCGCGGGCGCCGAAGGCCGCGATCTCGGACGGGTCGTGGTCCCAGGCCCAGATCTCGCAGTACACGCCCAGTTCGCGCACGCGGCGCGCGATCAGCTGCGTGTACTGGGCGCCGAAATCGATGATGAGGATCTTGTCGCGGTGCAGGTCGGTCATGGCGTGGGGTCTTGGGGGGGGGCCGCGGGAACGGCCATCCGGAAGGTGCATTGCTCGAGCTCGGCGCTCCACTCGCCGCCGTTGCCGGTGCAGGAATCGCGCAGCTGCCAGCCGCGGTAGAAGTCGTAGCCGTAGACCACGGCCGCCACCAGCGCCGCGACCAGGAGGCCGCGGACCAGGATGCGACGGCCGGGCGCGCGCGGGTCGCGAAGGTTTGGCGCCTTCATCAACCGGCCCTGTAGTTCGGCGGTTCCTTGGTGATCTGCACGTCGTGGACATGGCTCTCGCGCTGGCCGGCACCGGTGATCTTCACCATCTGCGGCTTGCTGCGCATGTCCTCGACGGTGCCGCAGCCGACGTAGCCCATCGTGGCCCGAAGGCCGCCGATCAGCTGGTGGATCACGCCGCTGAGCGGGCCGCGGTACGGCACCCGGCCCTCGATGCCTTCCGGCACCAGCTTGTCGGCCGAAGCGGCCTCCTGGAAGTAGCGGTCGCTGGAGCCCTTCTCCATTGCCGCCAGGCTGCCCATGCCGCGATAGCTCTTGTAGCTGCGGCCCTGGTAGAGCTCGGTCTCGCCGGGGGTTTCCTCGGTGCCGGCGAACAGGCCGCCGATCATCACCGTGGACGCGCCGGCGGCCAGCGCCTTGCCGATGTCGCCGGAGTAGCGGATGCCGCCGTCGGCGATCAGCGGGATGCGGTCCTGCAGCGCGGAGGCGACCATGTCGATGGCGGTGATCTGCGGCACGCCCACGCCCGCGACCACGCGCGTGGTGCAGATCGAACCCGGGCCCACGCCGACCTTGACCGCGTCGGCGCCGGCGTCCAACAGCGCAAGCGCCGCGTCGCCGGTGACGATGTTGCCGCCGACCACCTGCAGCTGCGGATAGCGCTTCTTGGCCCAGGCCACCCGGTCGATGACGCCCTGCGAATGGCCGTGCGCGGTGTCGACGATGATGACGTCGACGCCGGCGGCGGCCAGGCGCTCGATGCGCTCCTCGGTATCGCCGCCCACGCCCACCGCGGCGCCGACCAGGAGGCTCTCGGACAGATCCTTGGCGGCGTTCGGGTTGTCCTGCGCCTTCTGGATGTCCTTGACGGTGATCAGGCCGCGCAGCTGGAATTCGTCGTTGACCACCAGCACCTTCTCGATCCGGTGGCGGTGCAGCAGCTCGATCACTTCGCCGTCGCTGGCGCCTTCCTTCACCGTGACCAGCTTGTCCTTGCGGGTCATGATGTTGCGCACCGGGTCATCGAGCTTCTTCTCGAAGCGCATGTCGCGCCCGGTGACGATGCCGACCAGCTGGTCGCCATCGACCACCGGCACGCCGGAGATGTTGCGCGCGCGGGTGAGCCGCAGCACTTCGCCGATCGAGGTCTGCGGGCCGACGGTGAAAGGTTCGCGGATGACACCGGCCTCGAAGTTCTTGACCTGCAGCACGTGCGCGGCCTGGCGCTCGGCGCTCATGTTCTTGTGCACGATGCCGATGCCGCCGAGCTGGGCCATGGCGATGGCCAGGCGGGCTTCGGTCACCGTGTCCATGGCGGCGGACACGATCGGAATGTTCAGGCGCAGATCGCGCGTGAGCCGGGTGGCGAGGGAGACGTCCTTGGGGAGGACCGTGGAATGCGCCGGGACGAGCGAGACGTCGTCGAAGGTGAGCGCTTCAGCCTGGATGCGCAGCATGGGCGTGCCGGTGGTGGTGAAGCACGACATTCTACCCCGTCGCCATCGGCTGCAGCGCGGCCAGTGGCGGAATGGCGCGTCCCGCCCGGTATCCCGTGGGGCAGGCCGCGCCCCGGCGCTCAGGTGCCCGACGCAGCGGCGTCCGCAGCCTCGGCGGCTTCCAGCGTGTTCTGCATCAGGGTGGCCACGGTCATCGGCCCGACGCCGCCGGGCACCGGCGTGATCCAGCTCGCGCGCGCGGACGCCGCGGCAAAGCCGACGTCGCCCACCAGGCGGCCATCGTCCAGGCGGTTGATGCCGACATCGATCACCACGGCACCGGGCTTCACCCACTCGCCCGGCACCAGGTCGGGCTTGCCCACCGCCACCACCAGGATGTCGGCCTCGCCCACGTGCCGGCGCACCACGTCGCGCGGCGTGAACTTGTGGCAGCTGGTGACCGTGCAGCCGGCGATCAGCAGCTCGAGTGCCATCGGCCGCCCGACGTGGTTGCTGACCCCCACGATCGTCGCGCTCTGCCCGCGCACCGGGCGGTCGGTCCAGGCCAGCAGCGTGGTGATGCCGCGCGGCGTGCAGGGCCGCAGGCCGAACTGGCGCAGCGCCAGGTGGCCGACGTTCTCGGGGTGGAAGCCGTCGACGTCCTTGCGCGGATCGATGCGGTGGATCAACCGGGTGGCGTCGGGAATGCCGGGCAGCGGCAGCTGCACCAGGATGCCGTGCACCCCGGGATCGGCGTTGAGGCGGTCGATCAGCGCCAGAAGCTCGGCTTCGGTCGTGCCTGCGGGCAGGTCGAAGTCGAGCGCACGGATGCCGACGATGCCCGCCGCGCGCCGCTTGTTGCGCACGTAGGAGCGCGAGGCCGGGTTGTCGCCGACCAGCACCACGGCCAGGCCGGGCGCCGCGTGGCCGGACGCGGTGCGCGCTTCCACCCGCAGCCTGAGGGCGTCGAGGAGTTCATCGGCGATGCGCTTGCCGTCGAGGATGCGGGCCTGGTGAGCGATATCGGGCATGCCTGTGGGTCGCGGGCGTGAGGCCTTCATTGTCGCCGATCGACACCGCATGACGCGAGCCGCGGGGCGGACATGGCCTCAATCGATCGGCGGCTGCCCTGCGGCCGGGCAGCGCGGCACGCCCGAACCGACCACGCAGTGCACGCAGCACTGCGGTGCCGGCGCAGGTGCCTGACCGGCCATGGGCGGCGCCGGTGCAAGCCGGGCAAGCTCGGCCGGCGGCCGCAGCTGCAGCAGCGCCGCCCAGTCCTGGCGGTTGGCGCTGCAGGCCGATGGCTGGTCCGGGCTGCATTCCACGCCGTCACCGCCACGCAGCGGCAGCTCGGCGAACCGGCCGCCCTCGGTGAGCGGCAGCAGGCGCATGGTGACGCCGTCGAACACGTTGCCGCCGACCATGCGCGCGGTGCGATCGCCTTCTTCCGCGGCCGAGACCACGATGTCGCAGTGCATGCCCAGGCCGCCATCCTGCGCGCTGAGCAGGGTCGCCAGGCCGCCGAAGCCGTAGCTCCTGCCCGGCACCCGCACGTAGCACAGCAGGTCGCCGCGGGCCGGCCGCGCCGCGTGTGGATCAACGATGCGGTACGGGCTGCCGTCCGGATCACGATAGGCCGCCCGCACGTAGTCGACGTGGCTGGCCGACGCGCCGAAGCCCGGCAGCGCGGCGCGTCGCATCACCCAGGACACGAAGGCGGCCGACCACGGCGTGTCGACCACGAAGCTGCGGCAGGCAGGTGCCGGGTACGCGTCACTGGCGGCAACGCACTCCGCCGCGCCGGCGCGCTGCTGCACCTGCCACAGCAAGCCGCTGCCGCGCCAGTACCCGGCCACCCGCAGCCACGCGGACTGGCCGTTGGCCAGGCGTGCGGTCTCCGCCTCGCGCACGGTGGAGCCCGCAAGGCGACCGTCACGGTCGATGAAGCCGCGATACCAGGCCTGGTGTTCCTCGCAGGCCGTGGCTGCGATCCGGGTGGCCGCATCCGGCGCCGCCTGCTGCGCCCGCAGCAGCGGACAGGGGTCGGACGCCCACGCCGATGTCGGCGCCAGCACCAGGGACGCAAGCAGGAGGAGCGCGAAAGCGGCGTGCTGCCACGGCCGATGTGCCATGTGGAGATTTCCCCGGAATGTCCACCGGAGCGTATCGCAGCGCCCGGGCGCGGGTACTCACGCGCAGGCGACGGCTCCCTCAGCCCGCGCAGAAGGCCTCGTAATCGATGTAGCCGGGGAACGCCGCGTCCGGCGCGCACAGCGGGCACGCCGGATCCGGCGTCAGCCGGGTTTCGCGGAAGCGCATGCCGAGCGCGTCGAAATGCAGCAGGCGCCCGCGCAGCGGCTCGCCCACGTGCAGCAGCAGCTTCAGCGCCTCGGTGGCCTGCAGCATGCCGACCACGCCGGGCAGCACGCCAAGCACTCCCGCTTCGCTGCAGTTGGGTGCGGCATCGGCGGGCGGGGGCTCCGGGAACAGGCAGCGATAGCACGGCGCTTCGCCGCGATGGCGCCCGGCGTCGAACACGCTCACCTGGCCTTCGAAGCGGTGCACCGCGCCGTAGACCAGCGGCACCCCCAGCCTCACGCAGGCGTCGTTGAGCAGGTAGCGCACGGGGAAGTTGTCGGCGCCGTCGACCACGACGTCCACGCCTTCCAGCAGGCGCTCGACGTTGGCCGAGGTCAGCCGTTCGGCCACCGCCTCGATCTTCATCCGCGGATTGAGGGCCGAAAGCCGCACCTCGGCGGAATCGACCTTGCGCATGCCGATGTCGGCATCGGCGTGCAGGATCTGCCGCTGCAGGTTGCTGCGCTCGACCACATCGTCATCGACGATGCGCAGCTCGCCCACGCCGGCTGCCGCCAGGTAGAACGCCGCCGGCGAACCCAGGCCTCCGGCGCCGAGCATCAGCACGCGCGCCATCGCCAGCCGCTTCTGTCCGCGCATGCCGATCTCGGGCAGCAGCAGGTGGCGCGAGTAGCGCTCGTGGAAGTCCTGGTCGCGCGGCTGCGCGGGCGCCTCGGGTCGCGCCATTGGCAGGCCTTCGGCGGCCCACAGCAGGGTGCCGCCGCGAACGGAGTGCACGTTGCGGTATCCCTGCCGCAGCAGGGTCTCGGCCGCCAGCATCGAACGCCCGCCGCTCTGGCAGATGAGCAGCAGCTCCGCGTCGCGGTCGTGGAAATGGAAGTCGGGTTCTATTTCGAGTTCATCGCGGGAGATCCCCCGCGCGCCTTCGGCCATGCCGAGCTCGCGCTCGTGCTCCTCGCGTACGTCGACGAGGATGGCGCCCGTGGTGGCGATGCGACGCTGCGCCTCGCGTGGTGTGATATCGATGACCGGCATGCCGCGATTATCCTGCATGGGCCCACTCCCGCCGACTGTGGCGTGCCCCGATTGCGCCCTACCCTACGCCATGGCAGGGCCGCGCGCCGGGCCGGCCGCGGGACGCACCGTTCAGACCGGCGCGAAGCCCGCGGCGGCGAGGTCGGCCGGCGTATTGAGGTTGCCGAAGCGCAGGCCGGCAAAGCGCACAGCGACCATGCCCAGGCGCGACTGCAGGCCGTGCACGGAGAGTTCGCCGGAGCTGAGCACGGCGGGCAATGCCGCGCGCAGCGCCTCCACCCGCCACAGCGCGACCAGCGGCTGCCGGCCGTCATCGTCTTCGGCCCAGGCACCGTCGCCGCCCGCAGCGCGGAGGCTGCGCAACAGGCAGTCGTTGACCGAGACCAGGTCGACCGGGAGGGTGAGCAGCCAGGGGGTCGTGCAGGCGTCTGCCAGGGCCTCCAGCCCGCCCAGCGGACCAAGGCCGGCGCGGCGGTCGGCGATCGCGGCCAGCCCGTGGCTGGCATAGCGCTCCAGGTCGCGATTGGCCGACACCAGCACCGCGTCCACTTCCGCCTCGACACGTTGCGCCAGGCGCAGCACCTGCGCTTGCCCGCTTCTTTCAAGCCAGGCCTTGTCGGCGCCGTCCAGGCGCGTGGCGCGCCCTCCGGCCAGCAGCCCGAGCGTGGTCGCCGCGGCGCTCACTTGCCGCGCTTGGCGTGCCTGACCAGGCGCTTGCGCTTCGCGACCTGGCGCTCGCTGAGCACGTTCTTGCGGTCCTTGTAAGGGTTCTCGCCTTCGCGGAACACGAAGCGCACCGGCGTACCCACCAGCTTGAAGCGCTTGCGGAAGAAGTTCTCGAGGTAGCGCCGGTAGCTGTCGGGCAAGGTGCGCAGCCGCGTGCCGTGGACCACGATCGTCGGCGGGGTATCGCCGCCGGGGTGCGCGAAGCGCAGCTTGGCGGCATGGCCACGGACGACCGGCGGCGGATTGGACTCCGCGGCCATTTCGATCGCGCGGGTCACTTCGGCGGTGCTGAAGATGCGCGTGGCCGAGGCGTGGGCGCGGTGCACGGCGGCGAACAGCTCGCGCAGCCCGGAGCCATGCAGCGCACTGATGCGCACGGCCTCGGCCCAGGGCACGAAGGCGAGCTTGCGCGACAGCAGCGCCTCGACCTGCTCGCGCTGGTAGGTGTCCAGCCCGTCCCACTTGTTGACCGCGACCACCAGCGCACGGCCGGCATCGAGCACCGCGCCCAGCACGCTGGCATCCTGGTCGGTCACGCCCTCCCGGGCGTCGATCATCACCACCGCGACCTGGCACTGTTCGATCGACTGCAGGGTCTTGATGATCGAGAACGTTTCCACCGCTTCGTCGACCCGCGACTTGCGGCGGATGCCGGCGGTATCGACCAGCTGGTACAGGCGGCCGTCACGCTCGAGGTCGACCGCGATCGAATCGCGGGTGGTCCCGGCAACGTCGGAGGCGATCATCCGCTCCTCGCCGAGGATCCGGTTGACCAGGGTCGACTTGCCGACGTTGGGCCGGCCGATGAAGGCGAGGCGGATGCGTTTCGGGTCGTCGGCCAGCGCTTCGGTCGCGCCTTCCTCTGGCACCCGTTCGCGGATCTCGTCGACCAGGTCGTCGATGCCCTGGCGGTGCGCGGAGGAGATCGCCAGCACGTCCTTGAAGCCGTAATGCGCGAACTCCGCCACGGCGGCGCGGGCGTCCATGCCGTCGGTCTTGTTGACCACGAGCAGGGTCGGCCGGGCCGACTTGCGCAGCCAGGCCAGGATCTCGTCGTCCACGGTCGACGGGCCTTCGCGGCCGTCGACCACGAACAGCACGAGGTCGGCCTCGTCGGCGCCGGCACGGGCCTGGCGCGCGGTGGCGCCGGCCAGGTTGCCGGTCGTCAGGTGCACCCCGCCATCGGCGATGCCACCGGTATCGACCAGCGCGAACGGGCGCTCTTCATCGATCCGGCACACGCCGTAGTGGCGGTCGCGGGTCACGCCCGGCTGGTCGTGCACCAGCGCGTCGCGCGTCCGGGTGAGCGCGTTGAAGAGCGTCGACTTGCCGACGTTGGGGCGGCCTACGAGGGCGATCAGGGGAAGCATGCTGTGTCGTGCCTTGGTGCGGTGCGGGGCGGAAACGCGCGGCCCCGGGCAGTGAGACTACCCGGGGCCGCGGCTGTCCGCCATTTTATCGGGTTCAGTCGATGCGCCAGGCGCTGAGGTCGCCGTTGACGTTCTGGACCACGAGGATGCCGTCGGCCACGGCCGGACGCCCGGCAATGGCCGCCCGGCCGGCGCGCGTGCGCGCGGCGAACTCGCCGTCGGACAGGCGCATCCAGTGCAGGTAGCCGTCGAAATCGCCGACCACGGCATAGCTGCCCTGCACTGCCGCCGGACCCGGGTTGCGCCGGGCCAGCGCAGGCTGCTGCCAATAGGCCGTGCCCACGTACTTGTCGATTCCCCAGACCGTGCCGGCGGCATCGCTCACCACGACCCGGTCGTCGGCCATGCCGACGCCGCCTGCACCGCCACTTTCAGCGGCCCAGAGCGGACGGCCCGACGGGCCTTCGAATGCCATGGTGGTGCCCTTGTAGCTGCTGGCGAACACGGCGCTGCCATCGACCACCGGCGCGCCGTCGACATCGGCCATGCGCTCCAGCTCGGTGCGTCCATCGGGCGCCCCGACCGGCTGTTCCCAGACCAGGCGCCCGTCCGCCAGCGACAGCGCGGCCAGGTTTCCTTCATCGGTGCCGATGAACGCCAGGCCGGGCGCCAGGGTGACCGGTGCATTGCCGCGCACGGTCAGGGACGGCAGTTCACGTACCCAGAACCAGCGGCGTTCCCCGCTGGCCGCATCGAAGGCGGTGACCCGGCCATCGTTGGAGCGCACGACCACCAGGCCCTGGCCGACGGCGGGGCGCGTGATCACCTCGTTGGGCACCTGGGCGGTCCAGCGCAGGGCGCCGGTTCCGGCGTCCAGCGCCACCACGTCGCCATCAAGCGAGCCGGCGGCCACCAGGCCGTCGCCCGCGCCCGGCCCGCCAGACAGGCGCAGGTCCGTCTCGTGGTGCCAAAGGCTGCTGCCGCTCTGGAGGTCGAATGCGCGCACCCCACCCTTCACCGACGCGGCATAGACGCGTCCATCGGCGATGGTTGCCGCCTGGGCCACGCCGGTGTCGCCGTCGCCCTTGCCGGCGCTGGCCGTCCAGATGCGGCTGGGCGTGGCGGACGACTGGAACTCCACGAGCTCGGCCGGCTCGGTATGGGCCTTGTCGTCATCCCCGCCGAACCAGCCCCGGACGGTGCTGCAGCCGGTGACCATGGCGACGCATGCGAGCAGGGGCAGCGCGCGTGCGGCAAAGCGCCGGGCGTGGCGGCGCGAGTGCGTGTGCGTGAGGGCGGTCATGGGGCTTCTTCCTCGATCCTGGCGGGCGTGCCGCCGACGTCGATCAGTTTGATTTCGAGCAGTTGGCGCTGGCTCACCGCCGCTTCGTCGAGCCTGGTGAGCGCCGCCAGGTACGCCTCGCGGGCCTGCTCCATGCGGCCGGCGGCGTACTCGGCGTCGCCACGGACCTCGAGGCTGCCGGCATCGTCGGCATCGCCGAGCGCCGCCAGTGCTTCGTCGATCCTGCCGGCGTCGACCAGCAGCACCGCGCGGCGGCGCGCGACCACCGGGGCCAGCGCCGGCTCGGGATCGCCGATGTCCGAAAGCGTCTTGATCGCGGCTTCGCCGTCACCCGCCCCGACCTGCGCGGCGGCGAGCTCAAGGGCCACCAGCGTGCCGTAGACGCCGTCGCCAAGCCCTGCCCCTTCGGCAAGCGTGCGCGCCTTGTCGAGTTCGCCCGCGGCGATGCTGTCGCTTATCGCGGCGTAGGCATCGCCCGAGGCAACGCGCTGGGCCAGCAGGTGGTCCTGCCACTTCCCGTATCCGTAGACCAGGGCAAGCGCGACCGCGATGCCTGCGATGACCCCGAAGGCGTTCTGGCGGATCCACTCGCGTACGCGTTCGCCCTGTTCGTGCTCATCGAGCAACTCGTCTACTGCCATGTCCGTCCGATCGTGCTGGGTACCGCGCCGCCATTCGAGGGGCAGGCACCGGAAAGGGAACGGCCCGTGAGCGGGCCGCCGGTTTCATGCGCCGGGCCCGACCGGGCCGCCGCATCCGCTGCGCGTCGTACTCAGTGTTCGACAGGCGCCAGCGAACCGTCAGAGGATACCGTAAAGCGGGCGACGTTCGCCCGCAGGTAGGGGGAGAGATCCTGCTCGACGCCGTCGCGGCGCACGGCCACGGCGCCGGCATTGCCGAGCACGACGCGGCCGACCTCGCCCGCGGCGAAGCTGCGCACGGCCCCCGCGCCAAGCAGGGACTGCTCGATGAGGCTGCCGTCCGGCGCGGTGATCTCGACCCAGCTGTCGGCGTCTACGCGCAGTTCGAGCGCCCCTTCCGCTTCGACCGGCAGCGACGCCACCGGGATCGGTGCGTGCCTCTGCACCGGCGCCATCGACGCCACCAGCGGCGTGGGGCCGCGCTGTACCGGCACCGCCGTCGGCGAGGGCGTGGAGACCGGCACGTCGAGGGAGCCCGACACCGTGTCCTGGGGCGACAGGTGCAACCAGACCGGCAGTGCAATGGCGCCGGTGATCACGACATAGACCAGGCGACGCGCGAACTGCTCGGCCACGATGCGCATGCGCGGCACATAGGTCCGCGGCATGAGTTCGACCGGCTGCACGGCGGCGACGCCGGAGGCGGCATGCACGGTGTCGGTGGCAAGTCCCAGCAGGCGTCCGTAGCTGCGCAGCTGCCCGCGGATGAAGACCGGCGCGCCGAGGCGGCTCCAGTCCTCGGCTTCGAGCGACTCGACCACGCGCACCGGCATTTTCAGCCGGCTTGCCACGTCCTGCACGGACAGGCCCGCGGCTTCACGCGCGGTGCGGAGGCGTTGGCCGCAGCCCTGGTGGACATCGGCGGTGTTTTGGTCTGGCGGCATCATCGTGAACTGCTGTCCCCGGGCAGCGCTGCCTGCGCTTGCGGAAATTCCGTCCGCAGACGCTGAACATAACGAGCGGCGGCAGCCTTGTCGCCGAGCTTTTCTTCGATCTGTGACGCAAGTAGTAACGCGGCGGGCGTTGCCGGCGCTGCGTCGAGGCGACGCTGCGAAAACGCCCGCGCCTCGAAATCTTTCCCCTGCCCGTAAAGATGCCGTGCCAGCGCTTCGAGCGCAACCGCGTTCACCGGATCCAGCCGCAGCGCGGCGCGCAGGTCGCGCTCGGCCCGCCCCGGCTGCCCGCCTTCCACCGCGCAGGCACCCGCGTTGGCGAGGGCCGACTCCGGACTCGCGTAGCTGCGATCGGCCAGCGCCCGGTCGAACCAGTCCAGCGACTCCGGCGCACGCCCGTTGAGGCACAGCCAGCTGCCGTAATTGTTGAGCGCGGGCCCCGAGGCTGGTGCCAGCTCCGCGGCGCGGGCGTAGTACCCGCCGGCCTCGCCGGCCTGGCCCTGGCGCTCCAGTGCCAGCGCCATCAGCGTGTGTGCGAGCGGGTTGCCGGCGTCGGCTTTCAGCGCCAGCCCCGCCTGCTCCCTGGCATCAGCGGTGCGCCCTTCCCTCAGCGCCTGCTCGCCGCGAAGCAGGTGCGCACGCGCGTTGCCGGCGCCATTCCGACTGCGCTTGTCGTCGCTGAAATCGTAGGTCTGCGCCACCTGTTCGGAGCTGCCGCGCGCAGCGCTCGGTTTGACGAAGCTCAGCCGCGAACACCCGGAAACAAGTACGACGAGCGTGAGTGCAACCACAGCCGCTGCGCCATCAGGAAGGCGCATGGCTGTCCTTCCCCGCCTCGAGGCTGCGGCGGAAATCCGCCTGGCGCCGGGTCCGGTCGGCCACCTGGCCCTTGAGCTGGCCGCAGGCGGCATCGATGTCGTCGCCGCGGGTGCGGCGCACCGGCGCGATCATGCCGGCGCTGTTGAGCAGTTTCTGGAATGTCCTGATCGCGAGTTCGCCGGGGCGCTCATAGCGCGTGCCCGGGAAGGGGTTGAACGGGATCAGGTTGATCTTGGCGGCGTCCTTCATCTGCACGGCGCGGTCGAACGCGCGCAGCAGCTGCACGAGCTCGAGCGCGTGCTCGGGCTGGTCGTTGACGCCCTTCATCAGGGTGTACTCGAAGGTCACCGACTCGCCCTTCTTGCGCAGCGCGTAGCGCACGCAGGCGTCCATCAGCTGGGCGATCGGATACTTCTTGTTGAGCGGCACCAGGGTGGTGCGCAGCGCGTCGTTGGGCGCATGCAGGGACACGGCGAGCGAGACGTCGCTCTCTTCGGCCAGGCGGTCGATCATCGGCACCATGCCGGCGGTCGAGAGCGTCACGCGCTTGTTGGCCAGGCCGTAGCCGAGATCGTCGCGCATCACGCTCATGGCGCGCACGACGTTGTCGAAATTGGCCAGCGGCTCGCCCATGCCCATCATCACCACGTTGGTGAGGCGGCGCTGCTTGTGCGGGATGTTGCCGAGGTGCTTCGCCGCCACCCAGACCTGGCCGATGATCTCGGCGGTCGACAGGTTGCGGTTGAAGCCCTGGGTCGCGGTGGAGCAAAAGGTGCAGTTGAGCGCGCAGCCGACCTGCGAGGACACGCACAGCGTGCCGCGCCCCTTGTCGGGGATGTAGACGGCCTCGATCGCGTTCTTGCCGTCCATGCCCAACAGCCACTTGTGGGTGCCGTCTTCGGACGCCTTGTCGAAATGGACCTGCGGCACGATGACGTTCGCGCGCTCCTGCAGCTTGGCGCGCAGCGCCTTGCCGAGGTCGGTCATTTCCTCGAAGTCGGTGACGTGGCGGTGGTGGATCCACTTCATGACCTGGTGCGCACGGAAACGCTTCTCGCCGAGTTCGTCGGCAAAAAAGTTCTCAAGCCCCGCACGATCGAGGTCAAGGAGGTTCTGCTTGGGCGTGGCTTGGGTCACTGTGTTTCCGGGGTCAGGCATTTGCCACGGATCACGCGGACGAGGGCATCAATGCGGATAGAGCGGAAAGCGCGTGAAAAAGACAGGCTTTGTCACGTCTGCTTTTGCTTGATCCGCGTTCATCCGCGTGGATCCGTGGCAAAAAATCAACGGGCGTAAACGTCCGTCGACGGGAAGAAGTACGCGATTTCGACGGCGGCGGTTTCGGCGGCGTCGGAGCCGTGCACTGCATTGGCGTCGATCGAGTCGGCGAAGTCGGCGCGGATGGTGCCGGCGGCGGCTTCCTTGGGGTTGGTGGCGCCCATCAGGTCGCGGTGCTTGAGGACGGCGTTCTCGCCCTCGAGGACCTGGATCATCACCGGGCCGCTGATCATGAACTCGACCAGCGCGTTGAAGAACGGACGCTCGCGGTGCACCGCGTAGAAGCCTTCGGCCTCGGCGCGCGACAGCTGCTTCATCTTCGAGGCGGCGATCTTCAGGCCGGCCTTTTCGAAGCGGGAATAGATTTCGCCGATGACGTTCTTGGCAACGGCATCGGGCTTGATGATCGACAGTGTGCGCTCCAGCGCCATGGGAAGGTCTCCGGTAAAACGGGCCGGCCATCCTGGGCAGACCCGAAAGGTAACAGAAAAACCCACGCCGGGGCGCGGGTTTAGCCGACAAGGCTGTGTCTGATTCTACCGGATCGTGCACGCCGTCTGCACGCGGTTTCGCGATCATTCCGGGTTGACCCGCCATTCACGGCCGGCCTACTATCCAAACAAGCGTTTGATTCAGGCAGGACCCCTCCCGCGTCATGGCAAGCACCCAGTTTTCGACCAAGGACCGGATCCTCGGCGCCGCCGAGGAGCTGTTCGCCCAGCACGGCTTCAGCGGCACCTCGCTGCGCCAGGTCACCGGACGCGCCGACGTCAACATCGCCGCGGTCAATTACCACTTCGGAAGCAAGGAAAACCTCATCAACGAGGTGTTCCGGCGGCGCATGGACGAGATGAGCCGACAGCGACTGGCGTCCCTGGCCGAGGCCCGCGCCAGCAGCCCCGGCGAGTTGGCCCCGGTCCTCGCCGCGTTCGTGGAGCCGGCGCTCGCGCTGGCCCGCGACCGCCAGGGCGGCGGCGCCTTCATCCGCGTCATCGCGCGCGCCTACGCCGAGAAGAACGATGGCCTGCGCAAGTTCCTGTCCGAGCAGTACGGCCATGTGCTGCGCGAGTTCGCGCGGGCGATCGCCGAGTGCGTGCCCGAGCTGGACAAGGAGCAGCTGTACTGGCGCCTGGACTTCCTGTCCGGTGCGCTGACCTACGCAATGTCCGATTTCGGGCTGATCAAGCGCCCCACCGGGGTGGCTGAAATCGCCCACCGCAAGCGCGCCGCGGAGGAGCTCATCCGCTTCGCGGTCGCCGGAATCAAGAGTTGAATCTCCCTTGCATCAAGGAGTTGCATAACATGTCTGAGAAATTGCTTGTGCGTCGGGCCGCCGTGCTCGGTGCCGGAGTGATGGGCGCCCAGATCGCCGCCCATCTCACCAACGCCGGTGTCGACACCGTGCTGTTCGACCTTCCGGCCAAGGAAGGCGAAGCCAACGGCATCGTCAATCGCGCCATCGCCAGCCTGGGCAAGCTCAGCCCCGCACCGCTGGCCTCGAAGTCCCTGGCCGCGGCGATCGCCCCCGCCAACTACGAGCTGGGCCTGCAGCGTCTCAAGGACTGCGACCTGGTGATCGAGGCGATCGCCGAACGCATGGACTGGAAGCAGGACCTGTACGCGAAGATCGCACCCTTCATTGCCGATCACGCCGTGCTCGCCAGCAACACCTCGGGCCTGGGGATCAACAAACTGGCCGAAGTCCTGCCTGAAATGCTGCGGCCGCGCTTCTGCGGCGTGCACTTCTTCAACCCGCCGCGCTACATGCACCTGGCCGAGCTGATCCCGGCCAAGGGCACCGACAAGGCCGTGCTGCAGGGACTGGAAACCTTCCTGACCACCACGCTCGGCAAGGGCGTGGTCTACGCGCGCGACACCCCGAACTTCATCGGCAACCGCATCGGCGTGTTCTCGATCCTCGCCACCATCCACCACACCGTCGAGGGCGGCCTGGGTTTCGACGAGGTCGATGCCCTGACCGGCCCGCTGGTCGGGCGCCCGAAGTCGGCGACCTACCGCACCTCCGACGTGGTCGGCCTGGACACCATGGGCCACGTCATCAAGACCATGGCCGACACCCTGCCCGACGACCCCTGGCACAAGTACTTCAAGTCGCCGAAGTGGCTGGCCGCGCTGGTCGAGAAGGGCGCGCTGGGCCAGAAGGCCGGCGCCGGCATCTTCCGCAAGGTCGGCAAGGACATCATGGTCCTGGACCTGGAGAAGCAGGACTACCGCGCGGCCGACCGCAAGGCCGCCGACGAGGTGGTCGAGATCCTGAAGACGAAGGATCCGGTGGCGAAGTTCGCCGCGCTGCGTGCCAGCGAGCATCCGCAGGCGAAGTTCCTGTGGGGCGTGTTCCGCGACCTGTTCCACTACAGCGCCTACCACCTGGCCGACATCGCCGAGACCGCGCGCGACGTCGACCTGGCCATCCGCTGGGGCTACGGCTGGTCGCTCGGCCCGTTCGAGACCTGGCAGGCCGCGGGCTGGAAGCAGGTCGCGCAGTGGATCGCCGACGACATCGTGGCCGGCAAGGCGATGAGCGACGCCCCCCTGCCCGACTGGGTCTTCGACGGCCGCGACGGCGTGCACTCCGCCGAGGGCAGCTACAGCCCGGGCAAGAACGCCCGCCTGCCCCGCTCCGCCCTGCCCGTCTACAGGCGCCAGCGCTTCCCCGATCCGCTGCTGGGCGAGTCCTTCCCCACCGGCGAGACCGTGTTCGAGAACGACGGCATCCGCATGTGGACCGATGGCGACGACATTGCCGTGGCCTCGTTCAAGACCAAGATGCACACCGTTTCCGACCACGTGCTCGATGGCCTCCAGGAGGCCGTCGCCCGCGCCGAGCGCGACTTCGCGGGCCTGGTGATCTGGCAGCCGAAGGAGCCCTTCTCCGCCGGTGCGGACCTGGCCGGCGCGCTCGGCCTGCTGCAGGCCGGCAAGGTCGACGCCTTCGAAGCGATGGTCGCCAACTTCCAGGCCACCAGCCAGCGCATCAAATATTCGCTGGTGCCCGTCGTGGCCGCGGTGCGCGGCCTGGCTCTGGGCGGCGGCTGCGAGTTCCAGATGCACTCGGCGCGCACCGTCGCGCACCTCGAGAGCTACATCGGCCTGGTCGAGGCCGGCGTCGGCCTGCTGCCGGCCGGCGGCGGCCTGAAGGAGTTCGCCGTACGCGCGTCGGAGGCGGCCGGCCCGGACGGCGATGTGTTTGCCGAGCTCAAGGGCTGGTTCGAGTCGGTGGCAATGGCCAAGGTGTCCACCTCGGCGATGGAGGCGAAGGAGCTCGGCCTGCTGCGCCCGCAGGACAAGATCGCCTTCCACGCCCACGAGCTGCTGTATATCGCAAAGCAGGAAGCGCGCGGCCTGGCCGAAACCGGCTACCGCCCGCCCCTGCCCGCCCGCCGCGTGCGCGTGGCCGGCGACGTCGGCATCGCCACCTTCCGCATGCTGCTGGAGAACATGCTCGAAGGCCGCTTCATCAGCGAATACGACTACGAGATCGCACAGCGCATCGCGACCGTGGTCAGCGGCGGCGACGTCGACCGGAATTCGGTGGTCGACGAGGACTGGCTGCTGCGGCTCGAGCGCCAGCACTTCGTGGAACTCGCGCAGCAGGAGAAGACCCAGGCCCGCATCGCGCACATGCTCAAGACCGGCAAGCCGCTGCGCAACTGACGCTTTTGTGGGAGCGGCTACAGCCGCGATTTTCCCACCGCCCGTCAGCTGATCGCGGCCACGGCCGCTCCCACAAGAAGCTGCAGCCTTTGAATTCCAGAGAGAACAGTCTATGACCCGTCAAATCCAGGACGCCTATATCGTCGCCGCCACCCGCACTCCGGTAGGCAAGGCGCCCAAGGGCGTGTTTCGCAATACCCGGCCCGATGACATGCTGGCCCACGTGCTGAGGGCCGTGGTCGCGCAGGTGCCGGGCATCGACGTCAACCGCATCGACGACGCCATCATCGGCTGCGCCATGCCCGAGGGCGAGCAGGGCATGAACGTGGCGCGCATCGGCGTGCTGCTGGCCGGGCTGCCCGACACCGTGGCCGCGCAGACCATCAACCGCTTCTGTTCGTCGGGGCTGCAGGCCGTGGCGCTGGCGGCGGACCAGATCCGCCTCGGCAACGCCGATCTGGTGCTGGCCGGCGGCACCGAGAGCATGAGCATGGTGCCGATGATGGGCAACAAAGTCGCGCTGTCCCCGGCCGTGTTCCGCGACGACCACGTCGCCATCGCCTACGGCATGGGCATCACCGCGGAAAAGGTTGCCGAAGAATGGAAGGTCTCGCGCGAGGACCAGGACGCGTTTGCGCTGGCGTCGCACCAGAAGGCGCTGGCGGCGCAGAAGGCCGGCGAGTTCCGCGACGAGATCTCTTCGCTGGAGATCATTTCGCGCCAGCCGGACCTGGGCGGCGGCAGCATGCGGCTCAGGAAGCTGCTGGTCGAGCACGACGAGGGCCCGCGCCCGGACACCTCGCTTGAAGGCCTCGCCAGGCTGCGCACGGTGTTCCGCAACGGGCAGTTCGGGGGCACGGTGACCGCCGGCAACTCATCGCAGATGAGCGATGGTGCCGGTGCCGTACTGGTTGCCTCGGAGCAGGCGATCAAGGATTACGGCCTGACCCCGCTGGCCCGCTTCGTGTCCTTCTCGGTCGCAGGCGTACGTCCCGAGGTGATGGGCATTGGCCCGATCGCGGCGATCCCGAAGGCGCTGAAGCAGGCCGGCCTGACCAAGGACCAGTTGGACTGGATCGAACTCAACGAGGCGTTCGCAGCCCAGGCACTGGCCGTCATCCGCGACTCCGGGCTTGATCCCGACAAGGTCAACCCGCTCGGAGGGGCGATCGCACTCGGCCATCCCCTCGGCGCGACCGGTGCCGTGCGCACCGCGACCATCGTCCACGGCATGCGGCGCCGCAAGCAGAAGTACGGCATGGTCACCATGTGTATCGGCACCGGCATGGGCGCCGCGGGCATCTTCGAGGCCCTGTAACGGGAAGGGCGCCTCTCGGCGCCCCTTTGCGTCCTGACCTGCCCGCGGGAGCGCGGCAGGTACCGGGGGTTCAGCGCGCCCGGCCGTAGATTTCCACTCGCGTAGTGCCGTCGGGGTTCGTGCTGCGCGAGACCACCGAGTTCGGCATGCCGCTGCCGACGCCCGACATATACATCAGAATCCAGTCCTCGGCCTTGCCGTTGGTCTCGAACTGGCCGTCGATCCGGCACGTGCTGCTGCGGCAATCGACGCTCAGCTGCTGCGGTTCGGCATTGGCCACCACAAACTCCGGCTGGCTCGCCAGGCTGGTGAGTTCCTTGATCTTTCCGGGCGCCCATGCGGGGTCGACCTGCTCGCTGGCGAAGCGCTGCGCGGACTCCTCGCGCAGGGTTTTGATGCGCGCCTGGTGTTCCTCGCGCATCTGGGCCCGTCGCTCGACATGACCGAGCACGCCCTCGTCGCGCAGCGACCTGTCGGCCTGCGGCGTACGCACCCGCGTCGCCTCCGGCGGCGCCGCTCCGGGCACGCTGGCCACGGGCGCTTCAGCCACCTGCTGCGCAGGGTCGTGGGTATCGACCTGGTCCCGCCCGCGCAGGACAAAGGTTCCGGCGATCACCGCGAGCACGACGACGCCAGCGGCGATAAGGGGGATCCTGTTGCTTGGTTTCATCAATCGGTACTGCCTGCTTTTTCTGGGTGACTGCAAGTGTCAATGATTGCCCGGATCAAAAAAAGGGCGCCGGGGTTACCCGGCGCCCTTTGGATGTCGCGTGGAGCAGGCTTCAGCCGCGATCAGACCGCGACGTCGGCTTCGTCCCAGAACACGTAGGTATCGTTGATGCCGACGCCTGCGGGCAGGAGGCAGCTGATGGCGACGAGGCCGGACTGCATGCCGCCGCCTGCGAAGTCGTCGTCGAACCAGTACAGGTTGGCGTCTTCACCGCTGCCGTTGGCCGGGATATCGACGCTCATCGACACGTACTCGTTCTCGCCACCGGCGTAGCCGGTCACGCCGGTGCAGGTCACGGTGGCCACTGCGTCGGTGCTGTTGGTGAAGTAGGTATCGACGAGGAACGACGAGTTGTTCACGGCAGCGGCGGAGTCGAACTCGAAGCCGCAGGTGACGTAGCTGGCCTGCGAACCTTCGTTCTGGATGGCCAGCGGACGCTTGCGGATCGCCGTCTCAAAGGCGGGCAGCGCCCCCTGGCAGCGTGCGGCCGGCTGCGAGGAGTTTCCGTGCAGCGACTGCGCGGTGGCCGGAATGCTGTACGTGGCCGCGACGGCAAGCGTCAGGCCAGCAATGGTTGTTGCAAGCTTCATGAAGCGTTCTCTCCCTTGGTGATGTGCTGTCAAGCGATCAGGGGCACGTAACCCGCACCCGTCCTGACCATCTGAATATACCCCTGCGCTCCCGACAATGTCACCTGTCGGACGCACCTTATGAATCCACCACGCCCAGCTCGGCCAGCGCGTCGCGCATGAAGCCCTGGGCCGACTCACTGAGCTTTTCATGGTCCAGCGCGTGCCTGATCGTGGCTTCGATCAGCCCGAGGTGGGTGCCGCAATCGAAGCGCGTGCCCTGGAAACGATAGGCCAGCACCTGCTCTTCGGCGAGCAGCACGGATATTGCGTCGGTGAGCTGGATCTCGCCACCGGCGCCCGGCCTGGTGGTTTCGAGCAACCCGAAGATGCGCGGCGACAGCACGTAGCGTCCGACCACGGCGAGGTTGCTCGGAGCATCGGCAGGCGCCGGCTTCTCGACGATCGCGGTAACCGGCCCCTGGCGATCGCTGAACTCGCCCGTCGCCACGATGCCATAGCTGGAGACCTGCTCCGCGGCCACCGCCTGGGTCGCGATCACGCTGGCGCCGCTGGCTTCGGCCAGGTCGGCCATCTGCCGCAGTGCGCCCGGCCCGTCGCGGTTCCAGATCAGGTCGTCGGGCAGGATCACCGCGAACGGTTCGTCGCCCACCACCGGCTTGGCACACAGCACGGCGTGGCCCAGGCCGAGGGCTTCGGTCTGGGTCACGAAGATCGCCTGGACCCCGGCCGGGAGCACGTTGCGCACGACCTCCAGCAGCTCCAGCTTGCCCGACGCCTCGAGCTTCTGCTCCAGCTCGTAGGCCTTGTCGAAATAGTCGGCCACGGCGTGCTTGTAGCGATTGGTGACGAACACCAGGGTGTCGCAGCCTGCGTCGATTGCCTCGTCGACCGCGTACTGGATGAGCGGGCGATCGACGATCGGCAGCATCTCCTTGGGAACGGTCTTGGTGGCGGGCAGGAACCGGGTGCCCAGGCCCGCCACGGGGAATACGGCCTTGCGAATGCGTTGTGTCATGTCCTTCTTGCGTTCCTTGCTGGAAATGCGACCACGGTTGCCGCCCGCGGCCCCGAATCCGCCGCCAGCGGCGCGAACTCCGGCACCGACTCGCGCAGCACCCTGCCAAGGGTGTCGATATCGTAACTTGCCACCGCTTCGTGCAATTTGGCGAGCGCGGACTCGATGCGGTCGCCGGCCACGCTGCGCGCCTCGGCCTGCAGGATCTTGGGATGCGCCGTGGGCCGGTAGCGCTCCTCGGAGTGGAACAGGGTTTCGTGCAGCTTCTCGCCCGGGCGCAGGCCGGTATAGACCACCGCGATGTCGCGCCCCGGCTGCTTGCCTGCCAGGGTGATCATCTGTTCGGCGAGCAGGCGGATCGACACCGCCTCGCCCATGTCCAGGGTGTAGACGGCCTGCAGCGAACCGATCGCGACCGCCTGCAGGATCAGCTGGCAGGCCTCGGGGATGGTCATGAAGTAGCGCGTGACCTCCGGGTCGGTCACCGTGACCGGCCCGCCCTGGCGGATCTGCTCGCGGAACAGCGGCACCACGCTGCCTGCCGAATCAAGCACGTTGCCGAAGCGCACGGTGACAAAGCGCGTGCCTTCGACCCCCGTCATCGCCTGGCAGACCATCTCGGCCAGGCGCTTGGTCGCACCAAGCACGTTGACCGGATCGACGGCCTTGTCGGTGGAGATCAGGACAAAGGTACCTACGCCCGCGGCGTTTGCCTCGCGCGCGACCGTGGCCGTGGCCAGGACGTTGTTGCGCACCGCCTCGCGCAGCTGTCCCTCAAGGACCGGTACCTGCTTGTAGGCGGCCGCATGGAACACCGCTTCCGGCGGCGACAGCGACAGGGCGTGGCGGATCACGGCCGGATCGCCGCAGTCGCCGAGCACCGGCAGGCAATCGATCTGCGGGAAGTCGCGGCGCAGCTCGCTCTGGGTGGTCGCAAGGGCCAGCTCGTCGATCTCGATCAGGGTGATCTGCCGCGCCCCGTGGCGCGCGCACTGGCGGCACAGCTCCGCGCCGATCGAGCCACCGGCACCGGTGACCAGCACGCTGCGCCCGCCCAGCCAGCCGCGGATCGCCTTCCAGTCGGGTGTGACCGGCTTGCGGCCCAGCAGGTCCTCGATGGCGACCTCCTTGAGCTCGCCCGGCAGCGACCGGCCCTCGAGCAGGTCATTGAGCCGCGGCACGGTGCGGAACGGCAGCCCGGTGCGTTCGCAGGCGGCGACGACGCGGCGCATGGCGGTCGCATCCAGCGACGGCATCGCGATCACCAGCAGCT
Source organism: Luteimonas changyuni (assembly GCF_039548395.1). NCBI lineage: Bacteria > Pseudomonadati > Pseudomonadota > Gammaproteobacteria > Lysobacterales > Lysobacteraceae > Luteimonas > Luteimonas changyuni. The sequence continues at coordinate 39,785 of NZ_JBCLUZ010000027.1, read as the reverse complement.
TGGCCGCGGTTTCCGGCGCGATGCGCACGACGTCATCGATGCGTCCCAGTACCGGCAGGCCTTGCAGATAGCTGCCGCGCAGCTTGGCGGCATCGTCGAGGAAGCCGACCGGCTGGTAGGCGCCGACCCGCCGCAGGTCGCGGACCAGCGCTTCGCCTGCCTGGCCCGCGCCGAGGATGAGTACCCGCAGCGCCGCCTTGTCGGTCCGCTCGTTGCCGTGGTCCTTCCACGCCCGGTACAGCAGCCTGGGCATGCCCAGCAGCGCCGACAGCACGACTGGATAGGCCAGCATCACCGTGCGCGAAACCTGGCCGGCGCGGTCGAAGACGAAGAACAGCAGCGGCAGGATCGCCAGCAACCCGAACAGGCTCGCCTTGATGATGTTGACCAGGTCGGGAATGCTCGCGAACCGCCAGACCCCGCGGTACAGGCCGACCTGCCAGAAGATCAGTCCCTGCACGATCAGGATCAGCAGCATCTCCGGCGACAGCAACGGTGCAACCGCCGCCTGGTCGAGTGCGGAATGCCGGAAATAGTTGAGCCCCGCCCATGCCGCCCAGACCATGAGCAGGTCATGCACCACCACCGAAGCACGCGGCAGGCCTGTCCTGACGCGGTCGCTCAAGCTGATCATCTAGCGGGCATTCCTTTTCCTGATGTGGTCGGCGTTAGTGATGGCATGCCAGGCCAGTGTCCCGGTCACGACGCAGATCACTGCCAACGCCAGTCCGATCGTGACGCCGTGTCCCTCCGCCGCGCTGGCCATGACTACGGCTGCCAGGGTCCACGCACCATAGAGCAAGGTGACCGGTACATGCGACCCGCGGGCGGCCGCCAGGCGCTGGTACGCGTGCCCGACGTGCGCCGACCACCAGCGCTCGCGGCGGACGATGCGCCTTGCCAGCGTCAACGCCGCGTCAATGAGGAAGGCCGAGAGCGGAAGGAAGACCAGCGGCACCAGGCCTGCGCCCTCCGCCGTGCGCTCCGGGAGCAGGAGCAGGACGGCCAGCACCGCCAGCGCGAAGCCGAGGACTCCACTGCCGACATCGCCGAGGAAGATCGTCGCCCGCGGGAAATTGAAAGGCAGGAAGCCCAGGCATGCGGCGGCAAGCCCCAGGGCGGCGAGTGCCGCTCCGGGGTCGCTGGACAGCAGCGCGAATCCAACCGCCACGAGCGCCCCCTGGCTGGTGGCCAGGCCGTCGATTCCGTCCATGAAGTTCCAGACGTTGACCAGGACCGGGACCGCCAGCAGCGCCGCGGCCGCAAGCCAGGCCGCGCCACCGGCAGCCACGAGCCCCGCGGCCAGGGCCAGCCCCGCGACCAGATGGGCCGCAAGCCGCCACCAGGGCGACAGTGGTCGGTGATCGTCGATATAACCGGCACCGCCCACGAGCAGCACCCCGGCCACGGCGGCCGCAGCGAGGGGGCCGGGCAGTCGGCCTTCCGCCGCCAGCGCGACGCAGGCCAGCAGCCACGCGACCGCGATACCGATGCCGCCTCCGCGCGGAGTCGGCACCTCGTGGCTGCGGCGCTCCCCCGGCATGTCGAGCAGGCCGTGGCGAAGCGCGTGGCGCCTCGCCAGCCATGCCCCCGCCGCTGCCACCGTGGCAGCCATCGCCAGCCACGGCAGCGTGCTTGTCCAGTCGAGCTGCGCCATCAGACCACGGCGTAGTTCAGCAAGGGCTTGATGCTGCCCCATTCCTTGCAGGAAGGGCATTGCCAATGGTGGCTGCGCGCCCCGAAGCCGCAGCGGTTGCAGCGATACGCGGGGTTGCGCACGAGCAACTGGTCGGTGATGTGGCGCAGGTCCTGCAGCGTGGTGGCTTCGTGGCCGCCTTCGGCCAGCGTCAGGTCGATCAGGGCGGCCTCGCCGCGAACCGAGGGGCGGTCCTTGAGCTGTTCGGCCAGGAAACGCCGGGCTGCCGGAACCCCCTCTTCCGCTTCGACCAGCCGGGTCAGCGCGAGGACGGGAGCGACGCCCCGGTAGTGCTCGCTCATCTCGGTCAGGAACGCGCGTGCGCCGGGAGAGTCGCCGACGCGGTCGTATGCCGAGCGCAGCGGCGGGAGGATTTCGGGCAGGTAGTCCGGATCGTGACGCGCCGCGCGCTCGTACGCGCGGATGGCGGCGGCGTCGTTGCCGGCGTCAAGCTCAAGCCGGCCCTCGAGCATGCCGGCGCGTACCGATGTCGAGTCCGCGGCATACGCGCGCACCACCGCCTGGCGTGCGCCATCGCGGTCGCCCCCGGCGCGCAGGCGCTCGGCAAGCTCGCATTCGAACTGTCCGATCAGCTTGCCCATCGGCTCGCCGGTCACCTGTTCGTAGCGGGTGGCGTTCTCGATCGCCTTCGGCCAGTCACGTTCGGCCTGGTAGATGTCGATCAGGTGCCGCAGCGCCTGCGGCGCACGCTGGTCGATGGCGGCAAGTTCGGTGAACACGGTCTCGGCGCGATCGAGCAGGCCCGAACGCATATAGTCTTCGCCCAGCGCCAGCAGCGCCTGCACCTTCTGCTGGTCGTTGAGGTCGGGGCGCTGGACCAGGCCTTGGTGCAGCCGGATCGCACGGTCGACCTCGCCGCGGCGGCGGAACAGGTGGCCCAGCGCGACCTGGGTCTCGAACGTTTCCTTGTCGAGTTCGGCGATGTGCAGGAACAGCTCGATCGCCTTGTCCGGCTGCTCGTTGAGCAGGTAGTTCAGGCCGCGGAAATACGTGGTGGAGAGCTTGCTGACCTGGCTGTCGCTGTGACGTTCGCCACCGCGGCGCCCGATCACCCATCCGCTGAGCGCGGCGATCGGCAGCAGCAGGAAGAACCAGAACCACTCGGTGACGAAAGCCATGTCAGTTCGCGTCCGTTGCATTGGGGCCGGCGGCTTCCCGGCGCCGGCGCTGGCGCAGCGGCAGGACCACCGAAACCATGATTGCCAGTCCACCGGCGATGACGCCAAGCAGCAGGGTTGCCAGCAGGGCCACGCCAAGCGTGGGCCGCAGCACGACAAGGCCGAAGTCGACCTGGACCACCTGGGGATTGAGTGCGCCCACTGCAACGCCCGTGACGAGGCACAGCATGGCGATGAGGATGCGAATCGGGCGCATGGGCGGCTAGCTTAGCCGAGCCCGTGGCCTGCAGTCAGCAAATGCTTCAGTCTTCGGTCGGCAGCGGCATGACGTCGCTGACGCGCTCGCGAAGCTCCTTGCCGGGCTTGAAATGGGGAACGTGCTTGCCCGGCAGCGCGACGGCTTCGCCGGTCTTGGGATTGCGGCCGGTGCGCGGCGGGCGGTAGTGCAGCGAAAAACTGCCAAACCCCCGGACCTCGATGCGCTCGCCGTTGGCCAAAGCGCCTCCCATCACCTCCAGCAGCGACTTCACCGCAAGATCGACGTCGTCGGCCTTCAGGTGCCCCTGGCGCTGGGCGAGGATTTCGATGAGTTCAGACTTGGTCATGGTGCCCTGGCTGGCGTCGGACAGCCGATGGCGGCCTGGTTTGACCCAGGCCGCCGCCGGTTACTGCGGTATTACTCGGACTTGCCGCCGAGCTGCTCGCGCAGCAGCGCGCCCAGCTTGGTGGTGCCGCTGGAGGCATCGGCCGAAGCGCGGTTGTACTCGGCCAGGGTATCGGCCACCTCGGCCTCGTCCTTCGCCTTGATCGACAGCTGCAGGGTGCGGCCCTTGCGATCCATGCCGGTGAACTTGGCTTCGATCGAATCGCCGACCTTCAGGTGCTGGCTGGCGTCTTCGACGCGCTCGTCGGAGATGTCGCGCGCCATCACGTAGCCCTCGACGCCGTCGGCAAGCTCGATCACCGCGCCCTTGGCGTCGACTTCCTTCACCGTGCCGGTGACCTTCGAGCCACGCGGGTTGGCGGCCATGAACTGGCCGAACGGATCCTGCTCCAGCTGCTTGACGCCCAGGCTGATGCGCTCGCGCTCGGGGTCCACCGCAAGCACCACGGCTTCCAGCGTGTCGCCCTTCTTCAGCTCGCGCGCCACGTCTTCACCGGTGGTGGCCCAGCTCATGTCGGACAGGTGGATCAGGCCGTCGATGCCGCCGTCCAGGCCGATGAAGATGCCGAAGTCGGTGATCGACTTGATCTGGCCGTCGACCTTGTCGCCCTTCTTGTGGATGGCCGCGAAGGTCTCCCACGGGTTGGACGTGACCTGCTTGATGCCCAGCGAGATGCGGCGACGCTCTTCGTCGACGTCCAGCACCATGACCTCGAGCTCGTCACCGACCTGCACGACCTTCTGCGGGTTGACGTTCTTGTTGGTCCAGTCCATCTCGGACACGTGCACCAGGCCTTCGACGCCCGGCTCGATCTCGACGAACGCGCCGTAATCGGTGACGTTGGAGACCTTGCCGAACACGCGGGTGTTGGACGGGTAGCGGCGGGCGATGTTGTCCCACGGATCCTCGCCCAGCTGCTTGAGGCCCAGGCTGACGCGGTTGCGCTCGCGGTCGTACTTGAGCACGCGGACGTCGAGCTCGGCGCCGACTTCAACGACTTCGGACGGATGGCGCACGCGCTTCCAGGCCATGTCGGTGATGTGCAGCAGGCCGTCGATGCCGCCGAGGTCCACGAACGCGCCGTAGTCGGTGAGGTTCTTGACCACGCCCTTCAGCACGGCGCCCTCGACCAGCTTCTCCATCAGCTGCTCGCGCTCTTCCGAATGCTCGCTCTCGACCACCGCACGGCGGGAGACGACCACGTTGTTGCGCTTGCGGTCGAGCTTGATGAGCTTGAACTCGAGCTCCTTGCCTTCCAGGTACACCGGGTCGCGCACCGGGCGCACATCGACCAGCGAACCGGGCAGGAACGCGCGGACGTCCTTGATGTCGACGGTGAAGCCGCCCTTGACCTTGCCGCTGATGCGGCCGGTGACGGTTTCGTTCTTCTCGAGGGCTTCCTCGAGCTCGTCCCACACCATGGCGCGCTTGGCCTTCTCGCGCGACAGCACGGTCTCGCCGAAGCCGTTCTCGAGGGAGTCGAGCGCGACCTTGACGATGTCGCCCTCGGCGACGTCGATCTCGCCGGCGTCGTTACGGAACTGTTCGATCGGCACGATGCCTTCGGACTTGAGGCCGGCGTTGATGACGACCACGTCGGTACGCACCTGGATCACGGTGCCGGTGACGATGGAGCCCGGCTTCAGCTTGGCCAGGTGGGCCTCGCTCTGTTCGAACAGTTCTGCGAATGATTCGGTCATTGGAAAAATACTCTGTTGATGAAACAGACCGGGGCCGCGTGCGCGGGCCATCGGTCCACCCGTTGTCGGCGTGCGCGGGATTGCGCCTTGCCGTGAGTGCTGGTTGGAAAAGGAAAATCCGCGCGGCGGATGCTGCGCGGGGCCACCTGCTACGGAAGGTCAGGCCGCGCCACCGGGCACCAGGGCCAGGACGCGTGCGACCACGGCATCGATGCCCTGGGCGGTGGTGTCGATGCGGACGGCGCCTTCGGCCGGTCGCAGCGGTGCCACCGCGCGGCTGGCATCGCGCGCGTCGCGGGCAAGAATCTCCCGCAGCAGACCGGCCAATGTAACGGAAACCCCCTTGTCCTTCAACTGTTTATAGCGTCTTTCCGCGCGTTCCTCGGCGCTTGCGGTGAGGAACACCTTGGTTGCGGCATCGGGGAAGATCACCGTGCCCATGTCGCGGCCGTCGGCCACCAGGCCCGGTGCCCGGCGGAAGGCCCGCTGGCGCTCCGTCAGCGCCGAGCGCACCTCGGGGATGGCGGCGATCGCCGAGGCGGCGGCGCCCGCGGTCTCGGTGCGCAGTTCGTCGGTGGCATCATTGCCGTTGACCAGCACCCGCGGCTCGCCGTCGGCGCTGTCGCGGAAGCCGATCTCGGTGTCGAAGGCGCAGCGGACCAGGGCTCCGGCGTCGTCCAGGTCGAGGTCGGCCCAGCCTGCGGCCACGCCGACCGCGCGATACAGCGCGCCGGAATCGAGGTAGTTCCAGCCCAGCCGCTTGGCTACCGCGCGGCTGATCGTGCCCTTGCCCGAGCCAGAGGGGCCATCGATGGTGAGTACGGGGATGGCGGCGTCGGTCATGGCAGGCTCCGGGAGGGGGTGGCCATTCTAGACCGGCCGGCGCCCGCGGGCCCGCAAGCACTTGATCCGCGACGTCAATACCCGCTAGAATTGCGGGCTTGTTTTGTCCCAACCATTTTTTCGAGGTTTGTCATGAAGGTCCTGTCCTCCCTGAAGTCGGCGAAGGCCCGTCACCGCGACTGCAAGGTCGTTCGTCGTCGCGGCAAGATCTTCGTGATCTGCAAGTCGAACCCGCGTTTCAAGGCCCGCCAGCGCTGAGCTGCGCGCCAGGGCGACCGGCGTGCGCTGCATGCCACGTTCGTCCGAACGCCCTGGAAGGCCGCAGCGATGCGGCCTTTCGCGTTTTCGGCCCGGGACCGGGACACCCATGCGGCGTGACCGCCCGCCCGCTTCTTCGCCCGTGCCCACTGCCGGCACGCGCGATCTGCTAAAACCGCTGCGGCTGCAGTCCGTGCAGCGTCACCGGGGAGATCCGACATGCGCCTGTTCCTTGCACTGACCACCGCCGCCCTGCTTGCCGCCGCCGGCGGCGCCAGCGCCGACACCCTGCTGATCGATCGCGTCCAGCAGGAAGCCGGCGTCGCGCTGCCCAGCCGCGGCATGGCCATGTCCGCGGTCGAGGCCCGCTTCGGCGCCCCCGCCGAACGCCTCGACCCGCGCGGCGGACAGAAAAGCCAGTGGCCGACCATCAACCGCTGGGTCTATCCGGCCTTCACCGTCTACTTCGAGAACAGCCGGGTGATCGACGCCGTCGCCAACCAGGCCACCGCGGTCGAGACCGGGCCCAAGCCGCCGATCCGCTGAGCCGATGACCCCCAAGACCCTGCGTTTCCCCGCGGAGTGGGAGCCCCAGTCCGCGATCCTGCTGGCGTGGCCGCACGCCGGCACCGACTGGGCCGAGCGCCTGGGCGAGGTCGAGGAGACCTACATCGCCCACGTGGCCGCGATCACCCGCTTCCAGCGGGTGCTCATCTGCGTGGCCGATGACGACGTCGAGGCCTACGCCCGCGCCAGGCTGGCCTCCAACCGGATCGACATGGCGCGGGTCGGCTTCATCGCCCTGCCCTACAACGACACCTGGCTGCGCGATACCGGCCCGATCACGCTCCGGGCCGGGGAAGGCTTCAGGCTGCTCGATTTCCGCTTCACCGGCTGGGGCGGGAAGTTCGAGGCCGGCGAGGACGACCGCCTTGTGCAGCGCCTGGACGAAACTGGAATCTTCATTCAAAGTTCTGTGCAAGTTGTTGATTTTGCTCTGGAAGGCGGCGGTATAGAAACCGACGGCCAGGGCACTCTCCTGACGACCTGGCGCTGCCTGCACGAGCGCCATCCCCAGGTCCCGCGTGAAGAACTCGACGCCCGGCTGCGCGACTGGCTGCACCAGGACCGGGTGCTGTGGCTTGAGAACGGCTACCTCGAAGGCGACGACACCGACGCCCACGTCGACACCCTCGCCCGCTTCGCGCCGGACGACGCCATCGTCTTCCAGGCCTGCGACGACCCCGCCGACCCGCACCATGCCGAACTCTCGGCCATGGCCGCCGAGATCGCCGTGCTGCGCACCGCCGACGGACGCCCCTACCGCCTGTTCCCTCTGCCCTGGCCGCAGCCGGTGCTCGACCGCGGGCGCCGGCTCGCCGCCAGCTACGCCAACTACCTGGTGATCAACGGCGCCGTGCTGATGCCCGCCTATGACGACCCGGCCGACGACCTCGCCGCCGCGGTGCTGGCCGAAGCCCATCCGGGTCGCGAAGTGGTGCAGGTGCCCTGCCGCGCACTGATCTGGCAGAACGGCAGCCTGCACTGCATTTCCATGCAGCTGCCGGCCGGCCTCATCTAGCGGACAGCAGCGCCGGCCTACAATGGCCGGCCCACGAAACACCGCTGCAGGCCTGCACTCGATGAAGAAGACCAACACGCTCCCCGTCGCCCTCGTCCAGGAACGCAACCACGGCGGTGCCGCGGAAAACCTCGAGGTGATCGAGGCCCGCGTCGGCGAAGCCGCGCGCCAGGGCGCGAAGCTGGTCGTGCTGCAGGAGCTGCACAACGGGTCGTATTTCTGCCAGCACGAGTCGGTCGATGAGTTCGACCTCGCCGAGACGATTCCCGGGCCCAGCACCGGGCGGCTGTCGGCGCTGGCCAGGCAGCACGGCGTGGTCCTGGTCAGCTCGCTGTTCGAGAAGCGCGCCACCGGCCTGTACCACAACACCGCGGTGGTGCTCGACGCCGACGGCAGCATCGCCGGCAAGTACCGCAAAATGCACATCCCCGACGATCCCGGCTTCCACGAGAAGTTCTACTTCACGCCCGGCGACCTCGGCTTCGAACCGATCGACACCTCGGTCGGCCGTCTGGGCGTGCTGGTGTGCTGGGACCAGTGGTATCCCGAAGCCGCGCGGTTGATGGCGCTCGCGGGTGCCGAACTGCTGCTCTACCCGACCGCCATCGGCTGGGATCCCACCGACGACCAGGACGAGAAGCAGCGCCAGCGCGACGCCTGGATCCTCAGCCACCGCGGCCACGCGGTCGCCAACGGGCTGCCGGTGCTGTCCTGCAACCGCGTCGGCCACGAGCCGTCGCCGCATGCTTCCGACAATCGCACCGGCGCTTCCGGCATCGACTTCTGGGGCAACAGCCACGTGCTTGGCCCGCAGGGCGAATTCATCGCCGAGGCCGGTGGCGACGCCACCGTGCTGGCCTGCGAAGTCGACCTGGGCCGCAGCGAGGACGTGCGACGCATCTGGCCCTTCCTCCGCGACCGCCGCATCGACGCCTATGGCGACCTGCTGCGCCGCTACCGCGACTGACTGATTGACGCGCGCGCCGCAGCCGCGGCCGCAGCCACGCCCGACCCGGACTTCCATGACTGAAACCACCACCCCGGCCACCGGCGGGATCGAATCCGTCGATGCCGCTGCCACCGGCTTCGACCTCGCCAGCCAGCCGCATGCCATCGTCGAGCGCGACGGCGTGCGCTACACCCTGCTCGGCACCGCGCACGTATCGCGCGCCAGCGTCGACGCCGTGCGCGCGGCGATCGCCACCGGCGACTACGACGCCATCGCCGTCGAACTGGACGCGCAGCGCCTGAAGGCCATGACCGATCCCGCGACGCTGGGCAGCCTGGACCTGGTGAAGGTGCTGCGCGAGGGCAAGACCCCGCTGTTCGCCGCCAACCTCGCGCTGGCCGCCTACCAGCGCCGCCTGGCCGAGCAGATGGGCGTGGAGCCCGGCGCCGAGCTCAAGGCCGCGGCCGCCGACGCCAATGCGCGCGGGCTGCCGCTGCAGCTCATCGACCGCGATGTCGGCCTGACCTTCAAGCGCGCGATGCAGAGCCTGGGCTGGTGGGGACGCGCCAAGGTCAGCGCCAGCCTGCTGATGGGGCTGCTGTCGAGCGATGAAGTGGGTGAAGAGGACATCGAACGGCTGAAGCAGGGCGACGTGCTCGAATCCAGCTTCACCGAATTCGCCGGCCAGACGCCGGAGCTCTACGAGGCGATCATCGCCGAACGCGATCGCTACATGGCCGCGAATCTGCGCGACGCGCCGGCGGATGCGCGCAATGTGCTGGCGGTGGTCGGCGCCGGCCACCTCAAGGGCCTGGCCGCGCACCTGCGCGAAGACACCGCGCCACCGGCCGAGATCCGTGGAACGCTGGAGCAGGTGAAGCCCAAGTCCCGCATCCCGTGGATGGAGCTGATCATCGGCCTGGTCGTGATCGGCGGCTTCGCCTGGGGCTTCTGGCGCGGCGGCTTCGACGTCGGCACCGACCTGGTGCTGCAGTGGGTGCTGGTCACCGGCGGTCTGGGCGCGCTGGGCTGCGCGATCGCGGGCGGCCACCCGCTGAGCATCCTGTCGGCGTTCATCGCATCCCCGCTGACGCCGCTGCACCCTGCGCTGGCATCGGGCACCGTCAGCGCCGTGGTCGAGGCCGCCCTGCGCAAGCCGACCTACGACGACTTCATGGCCCTGCGCGAAGACGTCAACACCGCGCGCGGCTGGTGGCGCAACCGCGTGGCACGGGTGCTGCTGAACTTCTTCCTGACCAGTCTCGGCACCGCCATCGGCGTATGGACGGGCGGCCTGCGCATGCTCGGCCAGCTGGTCGGCTGACCGCCCGTCGCCCGCCAGTCGCGGCCATGGCCGCTCCCACAGTAGGAGCAGCTATAGCTGCGACCGCACCAACCGGCAACCCCGATCGCGGCCATGGCCGCTCCGACAAACCGGTACCGCAGCCGGATCTGCTGCCATCACCGCCGCCGCTCAGGCCGCCGCAACTACCGCTTCGCCGCGCCGCCGCCGCGCCCGCCGCAGCAGCCGCGACGTGCCCCCAGCAAGATCGTCGAGGATCGCGTAGATCGTCGGCAGGAACAGCAGGCTGACCACCGTCGAGAACGCCAGGCCGCCGGCCACCGCGCGCGCCATCGGCGAATACGCCAGGCCGCCCAGCACCACCGTCTCGCTGAGCGAGATCGGCACCATCGCCAGGATCGCGGTGCCCATCGTCATCAGGATCGGGCGCAGGCGTTCGCGGCTGCCCTCGACCAGGGCGTCGGTGCGGTTCATGCCCCGGCGGCGCAGGTTGTTGATGTGCTCGACCATCACGATGCCGTTGTTCACCACCACGCCCATCAGCACCAGGATGCCGATGAAGGCCATCACCGTGAACGAGGTGCCGGTGAGCCAGAACAGCCAGAACACGCCCAGGATCGAGAACAGCACGCAGCTCATGATCGCCGACGGGAACAGCAACGACTCGAACACCGCGGCCATCACCACGTAGATCATCACCAGCGCCAGCACGAAGTTGAACAGCATCTGGTTCATCGCCTGCTGGCCCTCCTCGAAACCGCTGCCCGAGAACGTGTGGCCGTAGCCGGCCGGCAACGACACCGCCTCCAGCACGTCCTCCATGCCCTTGCGCGCCTCCTCCATCGTCGCCTCGCCCTCGAGGTTGGCCTGGATGCCGAGCGCGGTCTGGCGATCATGGCGCGAGATCTGCGCCGCAGACGCGGCCACCTCCATGTTCACCATCGCCGAAAGCGGTACCTGGCGGCCGTCGGGCGAGCGCACCATGAACGAGGCGACGTTGGCGGGACCGTAGTCCTGCGCGCCACTGAAGCGGACCCACACCGGCACTTCGCTTTCGCCGCGCCGGAATTCACGCAGCTGCGTGCCGCGCAGCGCCATCGACACGAACGACGACACCTGTTCGGCGCTGAAACCGAACGCCGCCGCGCGCTCGCGGTCGACGCGCACGGCCAGCTCGTCGTTGCGGTTGCCGTCGTCCACGCGGACGTCGCGCAGCTCGGGCCGCGCCTCGAGCATCGGCACCACGTCGGCGGCGAGTTCGCGCAGGACCGCCGCGCTGTCGCCCACCAGCTGCACGCTGACGTTCTGGCCCATGCCGCCGCCACCGCCGCCCTGCCCGCCCGGGCCCGACACGCCGATTTCGGCGCGCGCGGAGCTGGGCAGCGCCTTGCTGATCGCCTCGGAAAGCGGCTTGAGATCGGCGATGCCGTCCTCGAAGGTGATCATCGTGCCGGCGTCGTCGCCCTCGCTGAAGTAGGAGTAGATCTGGGTGATCCGGAACTCCTTCCGGTTCGCCTGCAGGAAGGCCTCGACGCGCTGCACTTCGTCGGACATCTGCGGCAGCGTGTAGCCGCCGTTCCATTTGTAGTAGAGCTGGATCTCGCCCTGTTCGCCGCCACCGAACATGTCGAAGGTGGTCCGGGTCGCGGGCACCATGCTCAGTGCCACCACCAGGATGATCCCGAAGACGCTCCAGCCGCGGTGCGCCAGCGACCAGCGCAGCATGCGCGCGTAGCGGTCCTGCAGGCGGCGGATGGCGCCACCCTTCGCGGCGACCGCCGGCGGCGTGCGCATCCGCGCCGACAGCATCGGGATCAGGCTGACCGCGACCAGCCACGAGGCCAGCAGCGACACCGAGATCGTGATCGCGATCTGCGCCATGAAGATGCTGATGTCGTTGGTTTCACCCAGCAGGTTGGGCAGGAACACGATGCAGTGGCACAGCGTGCCGGCCGAGAGCGCGATCGCGACGTGCTTCGTACCGTTGAGCGACGCCCGCACCGGATTGCCCGGGTCGCGCTCGCGCTCCTGGTAGATGCTCTCGACCACCACCACGGCGTTGTCGACCAGCATGCCGACCGCCAGCAGCAGGCCCATCAGGCTCAGCACGTTGAGCGTGACCCCGAAGAAGTGCATGAAGCCCAGGGTCATGATGAAACAGATCGGGATCGCCAGCGTCACCATCAGCGTCGAGGGCCAGTGGCGCAGGAAGAAGAACAGCACCACGATCGACAGCAGCAGGCCGATGGCGCCAGCCTCGGCCAGCTCTATGAGTGAACTCGTCACCTCCTCGCCCATGTCATGCATGACCTTGAAGTCGATGCCCTCAAGCCCCGGCTCGCTTGCGGCAGCGCGCATCTCGGCCAGCACCGTGGTCGAGACCTCGACCAGGTTGGCGTCGCGCTCCTTGTAGACCTCGAGGCCCACCGCGCTGCGCCCGTCCAGGCGGCGCGCATAGTCCATGCGCTCGGGCTTCAGGTGCACCTCGGCGATGTCGCCAAGGCGCAGCCCGCTGGGATCGATGACGAGTTCGCGCAGCTGGTCCAGCGCAGTGATCTCGCCCTGCGGCTGCACGCGCAGGCGCACGCCGCCGTCCTCGATCATCCCGGCCGAGACCGAGAAATTCACCGTCTGCAGCCGCTGGGCCAGCGTGTTCAGGGCCACGCCGTGGGCGTTGAGCCGGTCGGGGTCGATGGCGATTTCGACTTCGTTGGCCGGCGCACCGTTGATCTCGACCCGCGCCACCCCGGGCACCCGCTCGAGCCTGCGCTTGAGCAGGCGGTCCAGCAGGTCGTACGACGACGACATGTCGGCGTCACCGGCCAGGCGTACGCGCAGGATCGCCTGGTCGCCGCTGGACCACTTGAAGACGAAGTAGCGGCGGAAGTCGTCGGGCAGCTCGTCGCGGATCGCGTCCAGGCGCTCGCGTGCCTCGGACGCGGTAATCGCGATGTCGCGCTCCCAGTCGCGGAACTCCAGGAACACCGACGCACCGTTGGCGTTCGCCTGGCCACGCATGCGCTTGATGCCGGTCATCGTCGCCAGCGCCTCTTCCGCCGGCCGCAGCAGGTTCCGCTCCACCTCTTCGGGACTCGAGCCTTCGTACGGCAGCTGCACGAACAGGAACGGCGCCGACACGTCGGGCAGCGCCTCCAGCGGCAGGCGAAACGCCGAGATCAAGCCGACCACCACCAGCGATATGAACACCATCACCGTGGTCACCGGGCGCCGCAGGCTGAACTCGGCGACGCTCACGCCGGCAGCCCCCGGTCACCACCGTCGCCGTCGCCGTCGCCACCTGAAGCGAGCCGCGCGCGGCGCCCGCGCTCGAGATACCAGGCGTCGCCACGACGATCGACCAGGTCGTAGACCACCGGGATCACCAGCAGGGTGAGCAGGGTCGACACCAGCAGGCCGCCAATCACCGTCACCGCCATCGGCGAACGGACCTCGGCGCCCTCGCCGAAGGCCAGCGCCAGCGGCATGAAGCCGAACAGCGTCGACAGCGTGGTCATCACGATTGGGCGCAGGCGCGAGCGCGCGCCCTCCACCAGGGCCTCGCGCTTGGCCACACCGGCCTCGCGCAGCTGGTTGACCTTGTCGATCAGGATGATCGCGTTCTTCACCACCAGGCCGACCATCAGGATCAGGCCGATGAACACCACCACCGAGATCGTGTTGCCGGTCAGCAGCAGCGCCAGCACCGCGCCCACCATCGCCAGCGGGATGGTGAACAGGATCACGAAGGGATGCAGCAGCGACTCGAACTGCGATGCCATCACCAGGTAGACCATGAAGATCGCCAGGCCGAAGGCGAACAGCAGCGACGACAGCGACTCCGCGAGCTCCTCGCCCTGGCCGCCGACGTGCATGCCGATGCCCGCGCCCAGCGGGTTGGCCGCCACCAGGCCGCGCACCTCGTCGACCGCGGCGCCGAGGTCGATGTCGCGCAGGTTGGCCGACACCACTGCCACGCGCCCCAGGTCCGCGCGATGGATCTCGCTCGGGCCGGTGGTGGCCACGACGTCGGCGACCGCGGACAGGCGCACCGGCTGCGCCGAGCCCGGGTTCACGATCAGATCGCGGATCGCGCGCACCGAATCACGTTCCGACTCGCGGGCGCGCACCAGCACGTCGATCTTGCGGTCGCGGAAATCGTAGCGCGTGGCCACTTCGCCGCGCACCGAGTTGACCACTGCATCGGCCACCTGGCGGGTGGTGAGGCCCATGGCCCCGGCGCGCTCCTGGTCGAAGACGATGCGGATCTCGGGCGCGCCCTGCTCCACCGTCGACTTCACGTCGGCGTAGTGCGGGCTGCCGCGCAGCAGCGCAGCCAGGCGGCTGCCGGCGGCTGCGAGCTGGTCCAGGTCATGGCCGCGCAGCTCGATCTCCAGCGGGCTGGAGAAACTGAAGAGCGCGGGCCGGCTGAAGTCGACCTGCACCCCGGGCTCGCCCTGCATGGTGTCGCGCAGGCCCCGGGTCAGCCGTTCCTCGACCTCGGCGCTGCCCCCGCCATCCATCACGATGGACAGGCGGCCGATGTTCTCGCCGCTGTCGGTGGGGTTCGCGTCCAGCCGGGTTCCGGTGCCGCTGACGCCGAACAGCACCGACGTGCCTTCGTCATCCACGTGCGCCTGCTGCACGCGACGCATCAGCGCATCGGTCTCGCGCAGCGGCGTGCCCGGCGGCAGCCGCATGGTCATTTCAAACCGGTCCTGCGCCAGCTGCGGGATCAGGTCGGTGCCCAGGGTCGGCACGATCGCCATGCTTGCCGCAAAGGCCAGCACGGCCACGGCCAGCACCAGCCGTGGCCGCGCGAGCGCACCCGGCAGCACGCGCATGTAGCCGCGCTCGGCACGGTCGTAGGGCGCCATGGCCAAGCGGCTCGCGGCACCCATCGGACGCCCCACCACCGCCGTCAGCAAGCGGCCCGCGCGGATCGCCAGCCACGCGATGCCGAATGCCATCGCGCGGAAGATCGTGCCCGCCCAGCGCGCCACGAACGCGAACGGCCGCTGCCAGGCGGAAGTCGGCCGCCACTCCGGATGCGGCGCCTCCTCCGGGAAGGCCATCGGCGCCTCCGACTTCAGCGCGCTGAGCATCGGGATCAGGGTCATCGCCACCACCAGCGAAATGCCCACCGCCAGCGCGATGGTCAGCGCCTGGTCGCGGAACAGCTGCCCGGCGATGCCCTCCACGAACACCAGCGGCAGGAACACCGCGATGATCGTCAGCGTCGAGGCCACGACCGCCATGCTCACTTCGCGGGTGCCGGCAATCGCCGCGTCAAGGACGCCCAGCCCGCGCTCGCGCGCCTTGGCGATGCTTTCCAGGACCACGATCGAGTCGTCCACCACCAGGCCCGTGGCCAGCGCCAGGCCGCCCAGCGACATGACGTTGAGGCTGAGCCCCATCTGGTCCATGAAGAAGAACGTGGTGATGATCGAGACCGGCAGTGACACGCCGATCACGAAGGTGCTCCAGCCGCTGCGCAGGAACAGGAAGATGATCAGGATCGCCAGCGTGCCGCCGAGCACTGCGTCGGTGCGCACGTCGGAGATCGCCGCGCGGATGAAGCGTGCCTGGTCGTCGACCACGTCCAGGCGCACGCCCTCGGGCAGCTCCTTGCGGATGCGCTGCAGCCGCTCTTCGACCGCCGCGGCGGTGGCGACGGTGTTGGCGTCGCCCTCCTTGTAGATCGCCAGCTCCACCGCTTCGCGTGCATCGAGGCGGATGATCGCCTCGCGCTCCTTGTAGCCCTGGCGGACTTCGGCCACGTCGCCCAGGCGCACCGCGCGACCGTCGGCGACGGCGCGGTTGGATGATGCCGCGGCGTTCTGCGCGGACATCGCGGCGGCCAGCACCGACGCGTCGCCGGACGCGGCCGCGATGCGCGCCACCTCGTCGGCGCCGCCGCCGCCGGACCCGCCCGCCTGCGTGGCGACCAGCATTCCGCGGATCTCGTCGACGCTCGCGAACTGGTTGACCGTGCGCACCAGGTAGCGCTGCGTGCCCTGCTCCAGGCGCCCGCCCGACAGGTTGATGTTCTCTTCGCGCAGGCGCTGCACGACCGCGTCCACCGACAGGCCGATGCGCGCGAGCGCCTGCACGTCCAGTTCCACCTGGATCTCGTCCTCGAGCCCGCCGCCGACCTTGACCGCGGCCACGCCCGGCACCGGTTCGATCTTCTTCTTCAGGTCGTCGTCGGCGTAGCGGCGCAGCAGGGTGAGCTGGCGGATCGCGTCGCCGTCGCCGTCGCCGGCGCTCAGCGCCAGGCGCAGGATCGGCTCGGTGGAGGGGTTGAAGCGCAGCAGCACCGGCGGCTCGACCTCAAGCGGCAGCGCCAGGGTGTCGAGCTTGTCGCGCACCTCCAGGCTGGCCTGGTCCATGTCGGTGCCCCAGGCGAACTGCAGCACCACGTCGCTCTGCCCGGTGCGCGAGACCGAGCGCAGCTTGCGCACGCCCTTGACCACGCCCAGCGCCTCTTCCACCGGTTCGCTGACCAGGGTCTCGATTTCCTGCGGCGCGGCGCCGGTGTATTCCGTGCGGACGGTCAGCGTCGGGTAGCTGATGTCGGGCAGCAGGTTGACCTTGAGGTTGCCGAGCGCGATCAGGCCGAACAAGAGCAGGCTGACCGTCACCATTGCCACCGTCACCCGGCGGCGCACCGAGAAGCCGACCAGGCCGTCGGCGCGCAGCGTGCCGTCCACGCCGTCGTGTTCCCTCCCCTGGCCCTCCATTACTGCGTCCCGTCGTTCGCGTCGTCGCCGGCACCGGCCACTTCAACCGGCGCATCGCCGATCACCTGCACCGCGCTGCCGTCGCGGAGCGCGATCTTGCCCGCGGTGACCACCCGGTCGCCTTCCACCAGTCCGTCGCGGACCTCGATGTAGTCGCCGTCGACATAGCCGGTGGTGATCGCGGTGCGCACCGCCTTGCCGTCGCGGACCGCGTAGACCGCGGGCTCGCCGTCGTCCTCGAGCAGCGCGCCGCGCGGGATTGCAAGCGCCGCGGCGCGGTTGTCGTAGTCGATGCCGATGCGCGCGAACATGCCCGGCTGCAGGGCGCCGTCGTGCGGATCGAAGGCGCAGACCACGCGGAAGGTGCCGCTGCCGGCATCGACGACCGGAGCGATCCGGTCGACCACGCCCACGAACTGGCGACCCGACAGGGCATCGACCTGCATTCGCACCGGCAGGCCCTCGCGCAGCGTGGTCAGGTCGCGCTCCGGCACGTTGAGCGTGGCTTCGAGCCGCGAGTTGTCGACGATGCGGATGATCGGCGTGTTGATCTGCACGAAATTGCCCGGCTTGATCGAGCGCGAAGCGACCACGCCGGAGATCGGCGCGGTGACGTTGGTGTACGACAGTTCGAGCTGCGCCAGGCGCCAGGTGGCGCGCGCGTTCTCGAGGTCGTAGCGCAGCTGGTCATGGTCGCCGACGCTGACCATCTGCTCCTTCACCAGTTCGCTGGCGCGACGGAAGTTGGCCTCGAGCTTCTTCACCTGGGCATCGACCTGGGCCAGGTTGAGCCGCGCGCGATCGGCATCGATGCGCACCAGGACCTGGCCCGCGCGCACCACGTCGCCTTCTTCCACCAGCACCTGGAGCGCGACGCCGGAGGTCTTGGCGACCACCTGGGCCTCGGCGCGCGCCTCCAGCGACGCGCTGCCGCTGTAGCTCGCGGCCATCGCGCGCGGTGCCGCCGCCACTGCTTCCACGGTGACCGGTGGCGGCTCGTCGCCCTCCTTCGCCGCCTCGCTTTCCGCACGGCCCCCACAGCCGGCGAGGAGGAGCGTTGCGGCCAGCAGGGCGACGGCGGTGCCGGCGAAGGAACGTCGGACAGGAGGACGGATTGCGGACATGGAAGATGGGGCCAGAATGGTGTGGTAGGAAGGTACATCACTGGGACAGGTGGCTGAATCCGCCGAAGGTCATGCATCCCAATGGCATGTGACGGGGCCGGCGTGGCACCGCCGCGACACGGACGGCTTTAACAGCGCTCCGCTCGGTCGCTATACTGCGGTGATGGTCGACGGCGGGGGAATCGTCGCCGGCCCCTCCTTCAACTTTTACAGGACGCGGAACACGACATGATGCGACCGTTGCCGATCGCCGCCTGCCTTGCCCTTGCCTTCGCCGTACACGCACCCGCCGCGCTCGCGCAGCAGGTCGTCGCCGAGGGCACGCCCGACGCAGGCCGCATGCTCACCTATACCTGCGTGGGCTGCCACGGCATCGAAGGCTACAAGAACGCCTATCCGCACTACCACGTGCCAAGGATTGGCGGCCAGTCCAGCGAATACCTGGTCAACGCGCTTACCGAGTACCGCAACGGCACGCGCAAGCATCCGACCATGGAAGTCCAGGCGCAGAGCTTCTCCGACCAGGACATCGCCGACATCGCCGCCTTCCTTTCGGGCCTGACGCAGTGAGCCGCGCCATGAAGACTTCCGCACTCGGCCTTGCCGTCGCACTGGGCACCAGCCTCCTCCTCGTCGCCTGCGGGGGCGCACCTGCGGAGCCGGGCCTGGTGGAGGCCACCTCGGTCAACTCGCTCCCCGTGGGCCGCATCGCCGAAGGCGAGGCGCGCGCCAACGTCAAGGGCGAGGCCACGGGGCAGACCTGCATCGACTGCCACGGCGCAGATGGCAACGCGCCGCTGGACGCGACCTATCCCAAGATCGGCGGCCAGTACCAGGACTACCTGGCGCATGCGCTGCAGGCTTACCGCAGCGGCGATCGCGACCATCCGCTGATGTCCAACCAGGCGCGCGACCTCGACGACCAGCAGATCGCCGACCTCGCCGCCTACTTTGCATCGCGTCCGGCGCAGGTCCGCGACCTCCACGGCGTCCACAGCATCAACTGAGGTCGACGCCCGGCAAGAGCTGTCCACGAAGCCCGCCATGCGCGGGCTTCGTGCCGTCTGGAGCATCCGTACCGCAGTACCGCAGCCCGGCGGGGCCTTCGCTCAGGACTCCGGCGGCGGCCCGAGGCTGTCCTGGTCCTCCTGCAGGTCCCGCTTGAACGGGACCTCCGGGGGCGGGCGCGCCGCCGCCGGCTGCTCCTGCAGGTTGGGATCGACGATGCCGCAGCCGCCGCCAAGGGCGAGCATGACCGTGACGCAGCGGATCGACTTGGTGGTGCCGGGGATCGGGATCAGCACTTCGGTGACGCTGCGCCGCACCCATTCCTCGAGCAGGCTCTCGCTGGGCATCCAGAAGCGATCGAAGGACGTCGGCTCGTAGTCGTAGGGCGGGCGCTTCAGCCAGGTGCCGTGGCGGTCGATGTTCTCGAAGTCCTCGGTGATCGTGCCCGGCGGCAGGCCGCCGCCGACGCGGCCATCGCCCGGCAGCCGCGGGCTGCCGTCGGCATTGAACAGGCCCGCGGCACCCGGCGTGCCGGCCTGCCGGCCGGGCACATCGCGCGCGGAGTCGCCCCAGTCGTCGCTGGCACCCGCGGACGGAAGCGCACCTGGCGGCTGTCCGGGTCGTTGCCCGGCACCCGGCGCCTGGGCCCCGGTGCTGCGCGCGCCAGGGCCGGCCTCCGGACGGCCGCCGGCAGCGGCGCTCTGCCCGCTTGCCGCCCCTTCGCCCGCGGCCCGTTCCGACGGCGTCGACGCAGGCCGGGGGCCGGCCGTGCCGGCAGTCGCGCCGGCAGCGGCGGGAGCCGGACGCGCCGCGGGCATCGGCACCGCGCGCTCGCGAACCGCCGGCGCGGCGGTCGCAGCCTCGCGGGTGCGGATCGGGGCGATGTCCCGCGACGGACGGACCGTGACATCGCGGGCTTCGGGAAGTTCGATCTCGCGTTCGACCACCGCCACGCCGCGGGGCGAGGGCTGCGGCACGGCCACGTCCAGCGCGCGGGTCGCCGGCGCCAGCGGCACCGGCACCTCGGCGGGCGCCTGCACCTCGATCTCGCGGTTCCGCACGGAGACTTCAGCCGCCGGAATCGAAGGTGCCTGCAGCGCGACCGCGCGCGCCGGCGGCACGACGAAGTCGCTGTCGGGGATGTCGACCTCGGTGACCTGGAGCACGTCGGGTACATGGACCTGCGGCGGCGCAAGCTCGGGCACGTCGAGGACGAACTCGCGCTCCGGCAGCGGCGGTGGCGGCGCGGCCGGTGCACTCCCGGGCGGCACGTCCGGCAGCGCTTCCGCGGCGGCCGCAACGTCCCGCGGCAAGTCGCTCGCCGCTGCCGGCGCCGCGGACGCGGGCTCCGCGGGCGATTCGACCGCTGCCTCGACCGCGCCGCCGCCGCTGTCGTCCGGCGTGCCCTCGCCGATGTACTCCACCTGCAGCACGTGCTCCTCGCCGTCGCGTGCATCCTCCGGGGGCGCGGCGAAATGGAAGCGGGCGAGCATCAGCCACACCAGCGCCGCCGCGAACAGCAGGTGCAGCAGCAGGCTTCCCGACGTCGCAATGACGCGCGTCCAGCGCTCGTCGCGGCTGGCCGGCTGCCATTCCTGGCGCCAGAGCGTGGTGAAGGCCCGCCAGCGGCCAAGGCGCTCGACCGTGCCGGCCGGCAGCACCGGCTCACGCGCGGCAAGGACCGCGAGCAGGTCGTCCGCAGTGGCGCCGCTGATGCGCCCGGGTCGCGCAGCCATCGCTGTGAACCAGTCGCGCCAGGCCGGCGGAAACTCGCCGGGCGGCGGCAGTGGACGCAATGAGCGCCGCGTGCGCCGGCGCAGGGCTTCGATCAGTTCGGCGGAAGTGAACATCCGTCGGCGTCGAAGCGTGTCGGACGATCAGGCCGAAGCGCGCGGGATGTACGGCGCCGCACCGGTGTCATGGTCGGTCGCATCGCGCACCGCGGTCACGCCCGGCACCTGCTCGAGCAGGGTCTTTTCAATCCCCTGCTTGAGGGTGACGTCGGCCATGCCGCAGCCATGGCAGCCACCGCCGAAGCTGAGGATCACCACGCCCTCCGCACTGACTTCCTGCACGCTGACATGGCCACCGTGCGAGGCCAGCTGGGGATTGACCACGTGTTCGATGGTCCAGCGCACGCGCTCGACCAGCGAGGCCTCGTCCTCCGGCTTCACGCCCTTGATGCGCGGCGCGCGGATCTGCAGCTGGCCACCGGTGGCCAGGGTGGTGTAGTCGATTTCGGCGCCTTCGAGGAAGGGCACGCTCTCGGCGTCCAGCCAGAGGGTGAAGCCGGTGCAGTCCACCGCCCATTCGTCACCGCGCAGCTCATCGGGCGCGGCGAACTCCAGGCGCACGTCGGCCTGCGGCGTACCCGGGCGCGTCGCCCCCAGGCGAACGCCCATGCCGGGCACGGCCTCGCGCTCGATCAGCTTGCGGAAATGGGTCTGTGCGGAATCTGAGATCTGGATCATGCGGGTATTCTAGCCGCCCCGCCCGGGTTTGCCGGCGATGCCGGCTGGCGACGTGCCGATCGATACCGCGCGTTCAGCAGCCCGGGCCGCCTGTCCAGGAGCCGACCATGTCCGACCACACCTCGCTTGCCCACGCCCACTGCACTCCGCGCCGCGGCCCGGAGCACCGCCTGTCCGACGCCCGGATCCGCGAACTCATGACCGAAGTGCCCGAATGGACCCTGGCCGAGGAGGGCAAGGCGCTGCTGCGGACCTTCCGCTTCCCCGACTACCGCCACACCATGTCCTTCGTGAATGCCCTGGCGCACATGGCCAACCGCGAAGACCACCACCCCGACCTTGGGGTGCATTACGACCGCTGCGAGGTGCGCTTTTCCACCCATGACGTCGGCGGCCTGAGCGAAAACGACTTCATCTGCGCCGCGCGCACCGACGACCTGGCCGCCTGAACCACGGCCCCGGGGCATCGTGTTCAGCCGAGGCGATCGAGCGCCTCGACCAGGTCGGGCGCCAGTGGCGCGCTGAGCACATAGGGCGCCTGCCCTGCATCGAGCGAGAACTCCAGCGAGGCGGCGTGCAGGAACAGCCGGCGCAGGCCGACCTTGTCGCGCAGGCGCCGGTTGGCCTCGGCGTCGCCGTACTTGTCGTCGCCGGCTACTGCATGGCCGATGTGGCGGGCGTGGGCGCGGATCTGGTGGGTGCGGCCGGTCTCGATCCGCACCTCGCAGTACGACTGTCCGCCGCGGCGCTCGAGCACGCGGAAGTGGCTGAGCGAGGGTTTGCCGGAGGGATCCACCTGGACATGGCGCTCGCCGCCCTGGCGCAGGCCGACGTGCAGCGGCGCATCGACGCTCATCACGCCATCCGGCATCCGCCCCAGCAGCAGGGCCAGATAGCGCTTGCGCAGCCCGGTGCCGGTGCCCTCGCGCATCAGCGCCTGCAGCTCCGACATCGCCGAACGCTTCTTGGCCACCACCATCAGCCCCGAAGTGTCGCGATCCAGTCTGTGGACCAGCTCCAGCTCCTGGTTGGGGCGCAGGGCGCGCAGCGTCTCGATGACGCCGAAGCTGATCCCGCTGCCGCCATGGCTGGCGACGCCGGAAGGCTTGTTGATCGCCAGCAGGCGCGCGTCCTCGAACACGACGCTGCCGGCCACGGCCTCGAGCAGGCCGGGCGACGGGCTGCCCTTGTCCGCCGGATCCTCGATCCGGACCGGCGGGATGCGGACCTCGTCGCCACCCTCCAGGCGCCGGTCGGCGCGCACGCGCCCCCCGTTCACCCGCACCTGGCCGCTGCGCACGATCTTGTAGACCAGTGAGCGCGGAGCACCCTTGAGATAGGCGAGCAGGAAATTGTCGAGGCGCTGGCCGTCGCGATCCTCGGAAATGCGGACCTGGCGTACGCCGCCGGTTGCTGGGGTCTTGCCTGGATCGGACATGCGTGGATTCCCTGCGGGGTGCTGGAAGCCGCCCTTCGCGGGGCGTCTTGCCTGAATTCTTTTCTGCTACACTCGCCGGGCGAGATAAGGTCCTGATTTCGCTGGAAGTTCCCCGGCCAAAAGCCGGCCTTCCGCGAGTCCCTCCAGAGCGCGACCACTGCCCCCGGGGCAGCCATGTTAGCGGCTGGACGGCAGCTCCTGTGATCGCCCGGTGCACGCACCGGCGCTGAACATGTCCCGCGCGGCGCGCAGGCCTGCCCCCAAGGGGGTGCTCCTGCGCTGCCGCCGGCCCAAAAAAGCATTATGGAACAAGCGCTCCCGCGGCCCGCCGTGGTGTGCAGCGCTGGAAGCAACCGGAGTCGCCAGGCGCTCGCGCGCCGGCGGCAGGTCAGATCCAGGCGAAACGCCCCGGCGTTCCGCGTGCGAGAGCGCGTAAGGAACGCAACAATGAAGCGCATGCTGATCAACGCGACGCAGGCAGAGGAACTGCGCGTCGCCATCGTCGATGGCCAGAACCTGTACGACATCGACATCGAGCAACCCTCCCAGGAACAGAAAAAGTCCAACATCTACAAGGGCCGCATCACCCGCATCGAGCCCTCGCTTGAAGCCGCCTTCATCGAGTACGGCGGCGAGCGCCACGGCTTCCTGCCGCTGAAGGAAATCTCCCGCGACTACTTCGCCTCCGGCGTCGACCACAACAAGGCCGGCATCAAGGAGCTCCTGCGCGAAGGCCAGGAAGTGGTGGTCCAGGTGGACAAGGACGAGCGCGGCAACAAGGGCGCGGCGCTGACCACGTTCATCTCGCTGGCCGGCCGCTACATGGTGCTGATGCCGAACTCGCCGACCGCCGGCGGCGTCTCGCGCCGCATCGAGGGCGACGACCGCGCCGAGCTGAAGAAGGCGATGGACGCGCTGGCGATCCCCGACGACATGGGCGTGATCATCCGCACCGCCGGCGTCGGCCGCGACGCCGAAGAGCTGCAGTGGGACCTCGACTACCTGCTGTCGATCTGGAAGGCGGTGGCCGAGGCCGCGCTGAGCAAGCCCGCGCCGTTCCTGATCTACCAGGAATCGCGCCTGATCATCCGTGCGCTGCGCGACTACATGCGCGCCGACGTCGGCGAGATCCTGGTCGACACGCCGGAGATGTACGAAGAGGCGAAGGAATTCGTCGAGCTGGTGATGCCGCACAACCTGCGCAAGCTCAAGCACTACACCGACGACGTGCCGCTGTTCAATCGCTACCAGATCGAATCGCAGATCGAGAACGCGTACGAGCGCACCATCCGCCTGCCCTCCGGCGGCGCACTGGTGATCGACCAGACCGAGGCCCTGACCGCGGTCGACGTCAACTCGGCGCGCGCCACCAAGGGCGGCGACATCGAGGAAACCGCGTTCCACACCAACCTCGAGGCTGCCGAAGAGGTGGCCCGCCAGCTGCGCCTGCGCGACCTCGGCGGCCTGGTGGTGATCGACTTCATCGACATGTCCTCCAACAAGCACCAGCGCGAGGTCGAGAACCGCCTGCAGGGTGCGCTGAAGTACGACCGTGCACGCGTGCAGCTGGGCCGCATCTCGCGCTTCGGCCTGCTTGAGATGAGCCGGCAGCGCCTGCGCCCGAGCCTGGGCGAGTCCAGCCAGATCGTGTGCCCGCGCTGCGAGGGCCATGGCCGCATGCGCAGCGTCGAATCGCTGGCGCTGGCGATCATCCGTCTGGCCGAAGAGCATGCGATGAAGGACAACACCGGACAGGTCCTGGTCCAGGCCCCGGTGGAAATCGCCAACTACCTGCTCAATGAAAAGCGCAGCGCCCTGCGCGAGATCGAGAAGCGCCACGACGCGCCGATCGTGATCGTCGCCGACGAGCAGCTGCATACGCCGCATTACGAAGTCACCCGCCTGCGTACCAACGAGCTCGACGACGAGTCCGCGAAGCCGAGCTACCGCCGCGGCACGCCGCGCAAGGTGGCGACCATCGCGCTGACCAAGGCCAACCTCAACGTGCCCGCGGCCGCAGTCACCAAGGTCCAGCATTCGCGCCCGGCACCGGTGCGCGAGCCGCGCCCGGCGCCCGAGGCGGCGCCGGCACCCGCTCCGGTGGCCACGCCCGCCGCGGTGCCCGCCCTGCCGGCGATCGCCGCCAGCGGCGGGATCGTCGGCTGGCTGAAGGCCCTGTTCGTGGGCCAGCCCGAGGCCGATGTGCGCAAGCCGGCCGCGGACAAGTCCGGCGGACAGCGCCGGGGCGAACGCGGTCCGCGGCAGGAGCGTGACGGAGGACGTGACGCAGAACGCGACGGTCGCGGCGGCAAGGGTGGTGGTCGCCGCGATGGTCGTCGTGGCAACGGCGGACAGGGCGCGGGCAGGCAGCAGAAGGCCACGGCCCAGAGCAGCCAGGACGGCCATGACAGCCCCGACAGCCAGGCAGCCACGGCGCAGAAGCAGCCGCGCGAGAAGCCGGCACGCGAGAAGCGCACCGAGCGGCCGGAAGGCGAGCGTGGTACCCAGGGCCGCAGGCGTCGCAGCGAAGAAGTGCAGGTCCCGGCTGCGGGCGACAAGCTCGCGCAGGACGCTGGCGACAATGCAGCGGTGGTCGCTCCGGCGGCGACCGCGATTGCAGCCGCGGCCGCAAGCGGGTCGGCGGCTTCGCAGACTCCGGCCGTCGACCCGGGCACGCAGGGCGACGGCGCGCGCCGCAGCCGCGCGCCCGCGGCCTCGGCCAGCGATGAGCTGCCGGGCTCGGATGGTGCCGACACCGGCAATTCCGGCAATTCCGTGAATGCCGGGACGGCAGCCGGCGACTCCGACGACGACTCCGGCCAGGCCGCGCAGAAGCGTCGCCGCGGACGCCGCGGTGGCCGCCGTCGCCGTCGCGGTGCGGGCGAAGAGAGCAGCGGTGACAACGCCAACGGCGTCGACATCGCAACGGGCGAGGACGCTTCGGACGTTCCGGTTGCACGCAGCTCGCAGCCGGAATTCGACTTCGTCGACGATGCGCCGCAGCCGGAATTCGACTTCGTCGACGATGCGCCGGCGGCGAAGCCCGTCCAGCGCCAATCGCCGGCGGCGGATGCGACCACGGTCGCTTCGGCTGCTCCTGCCGCGCCGGACACTGCGGAAACTCCGAAAGCCGCCGCCACTCCGGCAGCCGTGGCCGCCACCGCGGTCGCAGCGACGGTCGTGCAGCAGCAGACGCCGGAACCAGCGGACGCGAACATCGGCGAGCCTGCGGATGCGAAACCGCAGGGCGCCGCGAACGCGGGCCTGGCCCGGGTCGAGGACACGGCTGCGCCTGCGACCGGGACGTCCGTGATCGAGGCCGCGCCGGTGGCGCCGGCGACCGAAGCGCCGGCGATCGAAGCCCCGGCGATCGATGCGCCTGCGGCCGAGGCCCTTCAGGCGACGCCGATCGGGACCGTGCCGCCGGCAAGCCCACAGCCGCGCGGCCTGTTCGACGGGCTCCAACCCGCATCCGACACAGCCTCGTCGCCCGCCCCGGCAGTATCTTCCTCCGCCTCCCTCCCCCTTCCCTCTCCCTAAGCCGTGTCCCCCCCCCCCCCCGCGGCGCCTGCGGACGCCGCTGCGGAAGCAGTCGCGGATGCGGATGCGGATGCCGAAGACGCGGCCACGGATGCGGCGAACCCCGCGCCGCGCGCAGAAGACGACCAGGCGCCCACCGGCGCCTGATCGAAGCCCCCCCCGCGTACGCTAGACGATGGCGTGCGCGGGGTCGGCCATGCCGTACTGGCTGGCCAGGCGCGCAAGCGCGATGTTGTCGTGCACCCGCAGCTTCTCGAACAGCCGCGTCTTGTGGGTGTTGATGGTCTTTGCGCTCAGGCTGAGGCGGCGCGCGATTTCTTCCTGGCGCATGCCCTGGATCAGCAGCATCGCGACTTCGGTTTCCCGCGGCGACAGCGCATCGAACGGTGATTCCGCCGCATCGAGGCCCGACAGGGCCAGCAGCTGCGCCACCTTGCTCGCCAGGAACCTCCGTCCTGCCGCGACCTCGCGGACAGCGCGCAGCAGCTCCTGCGCATCCCCGCCCTTGCCGACGTAGCCCGCGGCCCCCGCGGCAATCATCCGTTTGGGCATCGGTCCGTCCTCGAGCACCGACACCACGATCACCCTGGGGCCGTATTCGCCCCGGACGATGCGCTCGGTGACCTCCAGCCCGCTGACGCCGGGCAGGTGCAGGTCACAAAGTACGATGTCGGGCTTCAGCGCCCGGATCTGCGGCAGGGCATCCTCGCCGCATTCGGCTTCGCCCACCACTTCGATGTCGGCTTCTGCCGACAGAATCATGCGCATCCCGGCGCGTACCAGTGCGTGGTCATCCACCACGTAGACTCTGATGGTCATCCTTGTCCCCTTCGCCACCTTTCATGAACCCCTGCCACGAGGCTAGCGCCGGTGGCGAGGTGTCGCAAGCAGGAGCGGGACGCAGTACCGGACACAATGTGATGCGGCGCGCAGCGCGCGAGGAAAACGACGGGAAACGATTTGCAATTTGGTGGAAGAGGTGGGATTCGAACCCACGAATGGTTTCCCATTGCCGGTTTTCAAGACCGGTGCCTTCAACCGCTCGGCCACTCTTCCGCAACTGCCTGGCGGCATCTTCCCGGAGCGTCGAGCTGCGGTATCCGATGCCGGGTGATCACGCGCCGCGATTGTCGCACGACATGACGCAGGCGCCCTTCCCTCCGTGCTGCCCGGCCGGTCAGGCCGCGGCGGCCGGCGCTCCCGCCCCGGCGTGTCGTTCGCCGCAGCTCTCGCAGTCCAGGCGCGACGCCTCGATCAGCGGCGGCAATTTTTCCGCCAGGAAATCGATGAACACGCGCACTGCCGGCAGCAGGCCGCGGCGCGATGCGAACACCAGGTGCGCGATGCCCTGCGGCAGGCGCCACTCGGGCAGCACCACTTCCAGCTCGCCGCTGCGGACCGCGTCGGCGCACAGGGTTTCCGGAAGCATGGTGATGCCCAGGCCCTGCCGGGCCAGCGACATCAGCATCGGGAAGTCGCCACCCGCGATCCGCGGCTTGAGGTCGACGCGCCGTACTTCGCCATCGACGCCCTGGAGTTCCCAGCGCTGGCGGACCTCGTCCTCGCTCATGGTCATGGTGGTGTGGTCGTTGAGCTCTTCCGGCGTGGCCGGCCGGCCGGCGCGATCCAGGTAGGTCGGGCTTGCGACCAGCAGCTCCTGGATCTGGCCGAAGCTGCGCATCACCAGGCTGCCGTCGTCATCGAGCTTGTTGCGCACGCGGATGGCGACGTCGAAGCCCTCGTTGATGACGTCGACGCGGCGATTGTTGACGTGCATCTGCACGCGCACCTGCGGGTAGCGCGCGAGGAACTCCGGCAAAAGCTTCGGCAGCTGCTGCTGCGCCAGGCTCACGGGCACGCTGGCGCGGACAATGCCGCGCGGCTCGGCGCTCAGGCGGTCGACGACCTCGCGCGCGGCGGTGGCTTCGGCCAGCATCGACTGGGTGTGGCGATAGACGCTCTGGCCGACGTCGGTCACCGCGAAGCGGCGCGTGGAACGTTGCAGCAGGCGGACGCCGAGTTCGGTTTCGAGCTGGCTGATGCGCCGCGAAAGCCGCGACTTGGGAATTCCCAGCGCACGCTCCGCCGCGGCAAACCCGCCGTGGTCGACGACCATGGCGAAATAGTAAAGATCGTTCAGATCCTGCATCTGCCCTTACCTCACCGAAACAATTGCTGATATTTCAGCATAGTCGTCCCATATATGCAACGAATGCCGGTGGGCTGGCTCGCCGAACGGAGGACGGAACCACTCCGGATGCCGTCGCCTGCACCGCGGCGCCAAGACCGGGCTGCAGCCACGCCGGAGGTCAGCGGATCGCGTCCACGCCACCCATGTAGGGCCGCAGCACCTCGGGCACCGTGATCGATCCGTCAGCCTGCTGGCCGTTCTCCATGACCGCCACCAGCGCGCGGCCGACCGCCACGCCGGACCCGTTGAGCGTGTGCACCGGTTCCGGCTTGCCGCTGGCGTCGCCGCGCCAGCGTGCCAGCATGCGACGGGCCTGGAAGTCGCCACAGTTGGAACAGGAGGAGATCTCGCGCCAGGTGTCCTGCGACGGCAGCCAGACCTCGAGGTCGTAGGTCTTGCGCGCGGCAAAGCCCATGTCACCCGAGCACAGCAGCATGCGCCGGTACGGCAGGCCGAGGCGCTCGAGCACCACTTCCGCGCAGCGCGTCATGCGTTCGTGTTCGGCATCGCTGTCGTCGGGGCGGGTGACCGAAACCAGTTCGACCTTTTCGAACTGGTGCTGGCGGATCATGCCGCGGGTATCGCGCCCGTAGGCACCGGCCTCTGCCCGGAAGCACATCGAGTGCGCCGCCATGCGCAGCGGCAGCGCCGCGGCGTCCACGATCGTGTCGGCGACCAGATTGGTCAGCGGCACCTCGGCGGTGGGGATCAGATAGCGTTTCGAAGCCGCCTCGCCCTCGCCAACGATGGTCGCGAACAGATCGTCCTCGAACTTCGGCAGCTGCCCGGTACCACGCATGGCCTCGGCGTTGACCAGCACCGGCACGCTGGTTTCGCCATAGCCGTGCTCGTCGACGTGCAGGTCGATCATGAACTGCGCCAGCGCGCGGTGCAGGCGCGCGAGCTGGCCGCGCAGCACGGTGAAGCGCGCACCGGATAGCCGCGCGGCCGCGTCGGCGTCGAGCCAGCCGTGGCGGGCGCCAAGGTCGACGTGGTCGCGGATGTTGAAATCGAACGCGCGCGGCGTGCCCCAGCGGTGCTGTTCGACGTTGCCGGATTCGTCGCTGCCGGCGGGCACGCTCGCGTCGGGGAGGTTGGGGATGCCCATGGCAATGGCATCCAGCTCGACGCGGATGCGTTCCAGCTCGACCTCCGAAGCCTTCAGTTCATCGCCGAAGCCGGACACCTCGGCCTTGATCGCCTCCGCGTTCGCGATGCTGTCCGCGGCCTGTTGGGACTCACCGGCAGCCTTGAGGCGCGCAGCCGACCCCATGAGCATGCCGATCTCCTTGCTGCGCGTGTTGCGCAGGTTCTGGAGCTCTTGCGTGCGTACCTGCAGCGCCTTGCGACCTGCTTCGAGGGTTTCGAACGCGCCGGTGTCGAGCTCGAAGCCGCGGGCCTCGCGCAGGCGCAGGGCGAGCGCGGCAGGGTCCTGGCGCAGAAGATTGGGATCAAGCATCGCGTCGCTTCATGAAGTGGCGGACCGGGGATTATCGCGCGTCGCGAGGGCATCTGCTCCGCGGCGCCGTGGCAGAATCGGGGCATCCGCAATCGCAGGGCGCCACATGCTAGCCACCCCGTCACGCCGTCCCCTGCCCCTTCCCACCGGCCGCGGCTGGTGGCTCGTGGGCGCCGGCATCGCCGCGGGCATCGCCATTTTCCTCGTGCTCTGGTTCGTGCAGCGCGACGGCAGCGACCCGTATCGCGCCGATGTGCAGCCGCCCGGGGCATCCGCGCAGGTGTTCCAGCCGCTTCCCACCCCGCCCCGCTCGGGCACTTCGATGGGCGCGGGCGTCCCGGAAATGCCCTCGTCCGGTGCCCGCGTGGAAGAGCCGGCGCCCAGCGCCCCGCCCCTGGCCGCAGGCCGCGCCCCGGATCCCGCCGCACCGGCCGTGCAGCCCGTCGAGCTGTCGGCCAGCTCCCCGGTGCCGATCAGTTCACCGGGCCCGACCTATCCCGCACGCGCCCTGCGCCGCGGCGAATCCGGCGAGGTGCTGCTGCGCATCCAGGTGGACGCGCGCGGCGTCCCCGCCCAGGTCGACGTCGCATCGAGCAGCGGCTCCCGGGACCTCGACCGCGCGGCCCAGCGTGCGGCCCGGCGCTGGCGCTTCCGCCCGGCAATGCGCGACGGCAGCCCCAGCGCGGGCACCGTGACCGTCCCGATCCGCTTCGACAGCGGGCGCTGACCGCGCGCCAGCCTGCACACACGGCCGCGACCTGGCCTGTGGAAGGCTTCCTCCAGCTGCTGCACTGCGCACGCAGCCAAGGAGCCGTGCATGGCCGATCCGGACCGCAATCCGAACACACCCCCACCGCCACCCCAACCGCCACCCGCTGCCGGGCCGGAGCGCAGGACCGCTGCACCGCTGCTGTGGATCGTGCTGCTCCTGGCGCTGCTTGCATTCGGGTGGTTCATCTACAGCCAGCGCGCCGGCGTCACCGCCGCGCCCGAAGCGCTGCCGCCACCGGCCGTCGAGATCGGTGATGGCCAGGACGACGCCGCCGAGCGCGAGCGTGCCGCGGATGACGCCCGTCGCCGGACGCCGGAGCCGCCCCGACCCGCCGCACCCGCGATCACTGCTGATCGCGGCGCGAAACCGCTGACCCGCATCCAGCCCGTGTACCCGCCGGCGGCCTACCGCGACCGCGCGCAAGGCACGGTGCTGGTGAGCGCCGTGGTCGGCATCGACGGCCGGCCGGGGGACGTGACGATCGCGAGCCGCAGCGGATCCCGCGATCTCGACCGGGCCGCGATCGAAGCGGTAAGGAAGTGGACCTTCCAGCCGGCGATCAGCGGTGGCGACCCCGTGTCCAGCACCGTCGAAGTCCCGGTGACCTTCCGCCTCGACGAGGGCTAGGCGCGGTCAGCCCTGGCGCAGGCTGAAACCCGCGGCCTGCGCCATCGCTTCGAAACCGGGGAAGGAGGTCGCGACATTGGCGACGTCCCCGATCACGACCTCGCCCGCGGCCAGCTGTGCCGCGACCGCGAAGGACATCGCGATGCGATGGTCGCCGATGCTCTCCACGCGGCCGCCGAGCAGCGACCCGCCCTGGATCTCCATGCCGTCGGGCAGCTCGCGCACGCGGATGCCCAGCGCCTGCAGGCCGACGGCCATGGCATGGATGCGGTCCGACTCCTTGACCCTGAGCTCGGCGGCCCCGCTGATGCGCGTCGTGCCGCGAGCACAGGCCGCGGCCACCGCGAACACCGGGAATTCGTCGATCATGTCCGCGACCAGCGCTTCAGGAAGGTCGATGCCCTGCAGCGTCGCATGGCGCACCGCGATGTCCGCGACCGGACCGCAGGCACCGGCGCGCCGGTCCATCTCGCGAATGTCGGCGCCCATCGTGCGCAGCGCATCGAGCAGGCCGGTGCGCCGGGGATCCACCCCCACCGAACGCAGCAGCAGCGACGAACCCGGCACCAGGGTCGCGGCCACGATGAAGAACGCCGCCGACGAGAAGTCGCCCGGCACGTCGATCTCGCGCGCGCGCAAGCGATGCCCACCGCTCAGCCGCACCGCGCCGGCCGATGCGTCCACCGGCCAGCCGAACGCGGCCAGCATGCGCTCCGTGTAGTCGCGCGTTGGCCGCGGCTCGCGGACGCTGGTCTCGCCATCGGCATACAGGCCGGCAAGCAGCACCGCGGACTTCACCTGGGCGCTGGCCACCGGCGGTTCGTATGCGATCGCGTGCAGCGGCAAGCCCCCGCAGATCCGGAGCGGCGGCCGCTCGCCGTCGACGGAGTCGATCACCGCGCCCATCGCCTGCAGCGGCGCGGTCACCCGCTGCATCGGGCGGAGCGACAGCGAGGCGTCACCGCAAAGCACCGTGTCGAAGCGCTGGCCTGCGAGCAACCCGGCCAGCAGGCGCATCGCGGTGCCGGAGTTGCCGCAGTCCAGCACGCCGGTGGGCGGCTGCAGGCCGTCGATGCCGACGCCATGCACCACGCGGCACGCCGGAGACGGCGCCTCGATGCGCACGCCCATGGCGCTGAAGATCGCAGCGGTGGCGCGCGTGTCCTCGCCCTCGAGGAAACCGTCGATGCGGGTGCTGCCATCGGCCAGCGCGCCGAACATCACCGCACGATGCGAAATCGACTTGTCGCCCGGCACGGTGAATTCGCCCGACAGCGCCCTGCCGCGCGATGCCACCCAGCCCACCGGGTTGTTCGCGCCCATCGCCGCTCGCCCGCCGCTCACGGCACGGCGACCGGGTACGAGCCCAGCACACGCACGTCGCCGGCGAATGCATCGATCTCGGCCAGCGCATCCTTCAGCGGCGACTCCTCGGCGTGTCCACCGACGTCGATGAAGAACGCGTACTCCCACAGCGCGCCATGGGAGGGCCGCGACTCGATGCGGTTCATGCTGATGCCGTGCCGCGCCAGCGGCTCGAGGATCTTGTACAGCGCGCCGGGCTGGTCGCGGATCGACACCATCAGCGAGGTGCGGTCGTGTCCCGACGACGGGAACGCGGCGCGCCCGATCACGAGGAAGCGCGTGGTGTTGTCGCTGCGGTCCTCGATCGGGCCCGCGACCGTCTTCAGCCCGTAGACCCGGCCCGCGCTTTCGCCGGCGATGGCCGCCGCGTCGTCGGCGTTGCGCGCGCGCCGCGCACCCTCGGCGTTGCTGGACACCGGGAATTTCTCCGCCAGGGGCAGGTGCTGCCGCAGCCAGTTCTTGCTTTGCGCCAGCGACAGTCCGTGGGAATAGATCCGCTCGACATCCCCGATCCGCCCCGTGCGCGACATCAGGTACTGGTGGATGCGCAGCTCGACTTCGCCGCAGATCATCAGCGGCGAGGTGAGGAACATGTCGAGCGTCGACTGGATCGTGCCCTGCCCCGAGTTCTCCACCGGCACCACGCCAAAATCGGCGGCGCCCGACGCAACCTCGTCGAAGACCTCTTCGACGCTGGCCAACGGCAGGCCCAGCGCCGAGTGCCCGAAGTGCTTCTGCACCGCCTGCTGCGAGAACGTGCCCTCGGGGCCGAGATAGCCGATCTTCAGCGGCTCCTGCTGCGCAAGGCAGGCGGACATGATTTCGCGGAACAGGCGCAGCAGCACGTCGTCGGCCAGCGGGCCGTCGTTGCGGTCGACCACGCGCCGCAGCACCTGCGCCTCGCGCTCGGGCCGGTAATAGTCGATGGCGGCGGCAAGCCTGCCCTTGGCGCGGCCGACCTGGCGGGCGAACAACGCGCGCTCCGCGATCAGCGCCTGGATCTCACGGTCGATGCCGTCGATCTGGGCACGCACCGCGGCAAGGTCCGGCTTCGCCGCCGACCCGCCGCCCTCGCCCTTATCGTCCTTGCTAGCCATGTCGACGCTGGAAATCCGCCATGTGATCGACCAGCGCCTGCACCCCGGCCAGCGGCATCGGGTTGTAGATGGACGCGCGCATGCCGCCGACCACGCGATGCCCCTTGAGGCCGATCAGGCCGGCCTCGCGCGCTTCGACAAGGAAGGCCTCGTCGAGCGCGGGGTCGGGCAGGAAGAACGGCACGTTCATGCGCGAGCGCACGGCCGGCTCGACCTGGTTGCGGTACCAGCCGCCGGAACCATCGATGGCCGCATACAGCAGTTTCGCCTTCTCTTCGCTGCGGCGCGCGAATTCTTCCACCCCGCCCTGTTCGAGCATCCAGCGGAAGGTCAGGCCGGCGACGTACCAGTTCCAGGTCGGCGGCGTGTTGAGCATGGAATCCGCGGCCAGCTGCAGCCGGTAGTCGAAGATGTCGGCGCGCGGCTGGCCGGCGCGTTCCAGCAGGTCGCGGCGCACGATCACCACGCCGATGCCGACCGGGCCGAGGTTCTTCTGCGCGCCGGCATAGATCGCGCCGAAGCGCGAGACGTCGATCGGCTCGGACGCGATGCTGGAGCTGAAGTCCGCGAACAGCGGCACCTTGCCGGTCTCCGGATAGGCGTGGCCTCCCGCCACCGGCGGACGGAATTCGACGCCGTGGATGGTCTCGTTGGCGGTGACGTGCACATAGGCCGCGTCTTCGGAGAGGCGCCAGCCCGCGGCCGGCGGGATGCTGCGGTAGCCATCGGCCTCGCTGCTCGCGGCCACGTTCAGGTCGACATAGGGCGCGGCCTGGCGGGTGGCGATCGCGCCCCAGTGGCCGGTGAGCACATAGTCGGCGCGCTGCCCGGGGGCGGCGAAGTTCAGCGGCAGCAGCGCCTGCTGCGCCGTGGCGCCGCCGGGGAGGAACAGCACCGCGTAGTCGGCTGGAATGCCGATCAGCTGGCGCAGGTCGGCCTCGGCGCGGGCGGCGATTTCGATGAATTCAGGCCCGCGATGGCTGATTTCAACGATCGAGGCGCCGGCCTCGCCATATTCGAGCATCGTGTCCCGGGCCTGGAGCAGCACCGGCTCCGGCAGCATGGCGGGACCGGGACTGAAGTTGTAGGCGCGCGACATGGCTGGACCTCGGGGTACGGATGGGCGATCCAGTATGCCGCAATGCAGCAGCGCGGCATCACCTGGCCGGCGTTAGGATTGGCCCTCCCCCAAGGCGAGATGCGGACATGTCCCGCTACCAGTACGCGCGACTTCCCGGCGAGCCACTCACCGACGAGGCCGTCTACCGCGACCGGCGCCGATTGCTGCAGATGCTTGCGCTGTCGCCGGCCCTGCTCGCGGCAGGCTGCCGCGGCGCCGAGCCGCCACCACCGGTCGACGTCCCGCGCACCGCCGGCACCGGCGCGCGCACCGGCTTCGACACCGACGAGCCCCTGACCCGCTACGAAGACGCCACCGGCTACAACAACTTCTACGAGTTCGGCAGCGGCAAGGCCGATCCGTCGCGCGCGGCGAAGACGCTGGTGACCTCGCCGTGGTCGGTGGCGGTTTCAGGCGAATGCGCCCGCCCGGGCACGGTGCCGCTGGAGACGCTGCTCAAGGGCCTGGTGCCGGAAGAGCGCGTCTACCGCATGCGCTGCGTCGAAGGCTGGTCGATGGTGATCCCCTGGCTCGGCGTGCCGCTGGGCGAGGTGCTCAAGCGTTTCCAGCCGACGTCGGACGCGAAGTACGTCGCCTTCACCAGCCTCGCCGACCCGCGGCAGATGCCGGGCGTGCGCGCGCCAATCATCGACTGGCCCTACCGCGAGGGCCTGCGCATCGACGAGGCCATGCATCCGCTCACGCTGCTGGCCACGGGCATGTACGGCAAGCCCTTGCCGCAGCAGAACGGCGCGCCGCTGCGCCTGGTGGTGCCGTGGAAGTACGGCTTCAAAGGCATCAAATCGATCGTCGCGATCGAGTTCACCCGCAAGGCGCCAAGCACCGCATGGAACGACATGCAGCCGCGCGAGTACGGCTTCTTTGCCAACGTGAATCCGGCCGTCGACCACCCGCGCTGGAGCCAGGCGAGCGAGCGGCGGATTGCCGGCGACGGCAACCGGCTGTTCGCCGACCGCATGGCCACGCGCCCCTTCAACGGCTACGCCGAACAGGTCGCTTCGCTGTACCAGGGCATGGACCTGGCACGCTGGTATTGAACGCGCCCGGCGGGGCGCGGAATGCTCCGCGCAGCGGTACTGGCCTGGTCGCG
Organism: Luteimonas changyuni; assembly: GCF_039548395.1. NCBI lineage: Bacteria > Pseudomonadati > Pseudomonadota > Gammaproteobacteria > Lysobacterales > Lysobacteraceae > Luteimonas > Luteimonas changyuni. The sequence goes on along the minus strand of NZ_JBCLUZ010000027.1, from coordinate 3,587 downwards.
GCCAAGGCCGGCGTCCACGCGCTCGCGCTGACGCCGCTGGCGCTGCTCGGCTGGCAGGCTTGGCAGGTGGGCAGCGGCGCCGATATCGACGCACTCGGTGCCGACCCGGTGGCCGCGATCGAACACGAGCTAGGGCTGTGGGCGCTGCGCCTGCTGCTCGCCACGCTGGCGGTGACGCCCCTGCGCCAGCTCCTGCAGCAGCCGCTGCTGATGCGCTTCCGGCGCATGCTCGGGCTGTACGCATTCGTCTACGCCAGTCTGCACTTCAGCGCCTACCTGGTGCTCGACCTGCGTGGCTGGTGGGCCCAGGTGCTGATGGAAATCGTCGAGCGGCCCTACATCACGGTGGGCTTCGCGGCCTGGCTGCTGCTGGTTCCCCTGGCGCTGACCTCGACCCGCGGCTGGATGCGGCGGCTGGGCAGGAACTGGGGACGGCTGCATCGCCTGGTCTACGTCATCGCGACGCTTGCGGTGCTGCATTTCTGGTGGGTGGTGAAGTCCGATGTCCGCGAGCCGCTGCTGTACGCGGCGATCCTCGCCGTCCTGCTGGGATGGCGGCTTGCCCGGCGGCGCCGGCGAAGCGCGCCGCCGTCGCCGGCCCGGGCTTCAGCCGGTACCGAACAGCAGCAGTAGCGCCAGCAGTCCCGCCAGCACCAGGGCCGTGACCAGCAGCCATGGCAAGCGCATCGCGCCGCCGCGTCCGCCCGCGGCCGGTGCCTCGGCGGGAGCCGCCTCGGCCCTGGAATCCCCTCGCGCACCGGACGGCGCCTCGAGCACGAAGCGATGATGGGCGTCGAACACCACCTGGTCGCCGGGACGCAGCACCACGTCACGCACCGGCTCGCCGTTGACCTGGCTGCCCTCGGCCGAGCCAAGGTCGCGCAGCACCACTTCGCCACGCAGCATCTCCAGGCGGGCATGGCGCTCGGAAAACGCGGCTTCGTCGATGCGGATGTCGGCTTCGGGCGCGCGCCCGACCAGGCGCGGGCGCTCGAGCGTGAAGCTGCGCCCGTGGTAATGGCCACCGACCCCGCGCAGCACCACGCGCACGTCGCCAGCCTCGCCGGTGCTGTCGCCGAAACCGCCCTCCGGCTGCCGCGGCGCTTGCGGTGCGACCAGGCGCATGCCGCTGCCGTCCACGAACACCGCATCGCCCACGCGCAGCATCGCCATGCGCTGCACCGGGCGGCCGTTGACGTGCACGCCGCGCGTGCCTTCGGGGACGGTGAGCCAGACGCCGCGGCGGTCGACGCAGAAGTTCACGATGGCGGCGTCATGCACCGGGCCGAGCGTGGCGTCGCCAGCGGCCCGCCCGATGCCGTGCACGCCGACGGCCAGGGGGTAGTCGTCGCCGGTGGAATCGAAGCGCAGCCTGAGAGTGTCCATGCGCGGTGGAATCTATCACGCGCCACCCTTGGATCGAGCCGCCGTCGCCTCCAGAATGTCGGCCCAAGTACACGGAGCAGCCCATGGCCGACATCGACATCCACCACCCGCACCAGCTGTCCATGGCAGCCGCGCGCGACGCCGTGCAGCAGGTCGCCGACAAGCTGGTCGAGCGCTTCGGGGTGGACTGCCGGTGGCAGGGCGACGTGCTCGGCTTCAGCCGCGCGGGCGTGGACGGGACCATCTCGCTGCAACCCGGCGAAGTCCAAGTGCGCGCGCAGCTCGGCTTCCTGTTCGCGGCGATGCAGGGCCCGATCGAATCGGAGATCCGGCGCGTGCTGGGCAAGCACTTCGGCTGAGCGCGGCACGCCGGCCGCCAACCGGGCGCGCGCGGGTCTATCCTTGGGGTTCCGGGGACAGGGGCGGAACACATGCTGAAATGGACGCTGGCAATCGTCGTCGTGCTCGCGATCGGGGCGGCCGCCACCTGGCTGGCGCATGGCCCACTGCGCCGCCGTGACGAAACCGCCGCCGGGATCACCGCGCTGTCGGCGATGTCGTGGCGCGAATTCATCCGCATCGTGCTCGAAGCCCTGTCGCGCCGCGGATACCACCGCCTGGTGGACCGCGAGGCGCCCTCCGGCGAGAGCGACCACACCCTGGTCCGCAACGGCGACCACTGGCTGCTGTCGACCAAGCACGGCAGCGCGTTCGTGCTCGGGCGCGCCGCCGTCAACGAGCTGACCGCGGCCATGGGCCTGGCCGGTGCCGTGGGCGGACTGCTGGTCACCCAAGGGCGCATCGACGACGACGCCCGCCGGACTGCACACGGCCAGGCCGTGGAGCTGCTGGACGGCGCGACCCTGTGGCCCGAACTCCGGCCGCTGATGCCGGCGCCGACGCTTGCTCCGATGGAAAAGGCCTCCGCCAAGCGCGCGCGTGAGCGCAGCCTGGCAGGCTGGCTGCTGGCCCTGATCGCAGGCGTGGCGGTTTTCAGCCTGCTGCCCGCAACGCGGCCGTCCGCTGCCGCCGTGGCTCCGGCCTCAGGCGTTGCCGCGGATGCCGCCGCCGATATGGCTACCGCGGAACCGGCCACCCCGGCGGGCGAGCCGGATGCCGCCACGCTCCAGGCGGAGCGCCGGGAGCTGGCCGCCGCCATCGCAACGCTGCCCGGAATATCCAGGGCCTTCTGGACCAGCAGTTCGACGCTGGAAGTCCTGTGGTCCGGCAGCGAAGGCGAGCCTTTCACGGCCATCTGCCCGCTCGTGGAGCGCTATCCGGCGCTGGCCTCGTCGCGCATCCAGCTCACGCCGCCGCGAGACAGCGGCCGCGCCGTCCGCTTCCGGCAGTGCCGCAGCTACTGAGGCGCCGCCTGCCCGGCTGTCACCGGACCGTCACCGTTCGGACATCATCGGGTCACCCCTCGCCGCTGGAATAGTGCCCGGGCCTCGTCCTGCACGCGCCTCCACTGCGCGATGCGGCCGTCCGCCGCGTCCTCCTCCTCTCCAGATACCTGCGTTGCTTGCCGGGTCCGAACGGGCCCGGCCTTTTTTTGTTCTTCTCCCAACCAAGGCTCGCACGCCGCCCGGGGCCAATCCCGTGGAACGGCGCCACCCCAGCCCGTGGGAGCGGGCCTCCCCCGGCCTGTGGGAGCGGCGCCTCCCCAGCCTGTGGGAACGGCGCCTCCCCAGCCTGTGGGAGCGGCTACAGCCGCGATCGACGACAGCGCGGGACCAATTTGTTGCGTCTGGAGCAGCTCAGTCCTGATTCTGGCTGCCCGTGCCGCGCATTTCTCCGTTTTAGTCCGCGCTGCCCGTCCCGCACACAGGGGGTGTGCTGCGCCGGCCGTCTCCGCGTCCTGCTCCCAGCGGCCGGGCGCCGGCCATCCATGGCCGGCTCTCCGCACACCCCCTGTGCACGGGACGGGCCATGGAGTTTCTTGGCTTCGGGACGGAGATCAAGAGCGGGCGCTCTTGTCCGTGCTCGTGCTCGTGGGCGTAGCCGTGACCGTGGCGTGGCTATGCCGGTTGACGGTCCGCCGGGTTTCGACGTCGCAGCCGCTGCCTTCCTCCCCCGACCGCGCAAAAGGTCCGGGCCCGGGGGGGGGGGGGGGGGGGGGGGGGGGGGGGGGGGGGGGGGGGGGGGGGGGGGGGGGGGGGGGGGGGGGGGGGGGGGGGGGGGGGGGGGGGGGGGGGGGGGGG
>NZ_JBCLUZ010000026.1:0-65702 GCF_039548395.1 Luteimonas changyuni | reverse complement strand
CGGGCCCGAACCTTCTTGGCGGTCGGGGGAGAAAGTCAGCGGCGCCCAAGTCGAAACCCGGCGGGCCGTCAAGCGGCATCGCCACGCCACGGTCACGGCTACGGCCACGACCGCGAGCGCGCGCCCGCTCTTGATCTTCGTCCCGAAGCAGGAAAACGCCACGGCCCGTCCCGTGCACAGGGGGTGTGCGGAGAGCCGGCCATGGATGGCCGGCGCCCGGCCGCTGGGAGCAGGACGCGGAGACGGCCGGCGCAGCACACCCCCTGTGTGCGGGACGGGCAGCGCGGACCACAACGGAGAAATGCGCGGGACGGGCAGCGCGGACCAGAACGGCGCAGCTCCCGCGCAACAACGTGCTCCAACTGTCACGTCAGCACCCCGGAGCCTCGAGAAGAACCAGCCACAACGCCGGGTCGGCCGTACGTCTCTCCCTCACTTGGGAGAAGAACCTTCTTTGTGGGAGCGGCCATAGCCGCGATCCGCAGCAATCGATCGCGGCTATGACGCTCCTGCGGCTGCTCCACAAAAGACTTCCCCCGCCGGAGCGGGGGAAGTCTGCTTGCATCAGTCCTGCTGGATGGTTCCGGACGGCGGGGCGCCGTCCTCGGTGGTGGCATCCAGGCCACGCTTCACCAGCAGCGGCGTGATATCCGGCGTCTTGCCCGAGAAGTCGGTGAACAGCTGCAGCGCGTCCTTGCTGCCGCCCTGCGACAGCAGCGTGGCGCGGAAACGGTCGCCGTTGGCGCGGGTCAGGCCGCCGTTCTCCTCGATCCAGGCCACGGTGTTGGCGTCCAGCACCTCGGACCAGATGTAGGCGTAGTAGCCGGCCGCGTAGCCGCCCATGATGTGGCTGAAGTACGTGGTGCGGTAGCGCGGCGGCACCGCGACGAAGTCCAGGCCGGCGGCCTTGAGCGCGGTGGCTTCGGTGGCGAGCACGTCGCCGGCAGCCGGCAGGCGATCGGCCGGCAGCTGGTGCAGGTACTGGTCGAGCATCGCCGCGCCCAGGTACTCGGTGGTGGCGAAGCCCTGGTTGAACTTGGCGGTCGCGACCACCTTGTCCAGCAGCGCCTGCGGCATCGGCTCGCCGGTCTCGTGGTGCTTGGCGTAGTTGGCCAGGACCGACGGCCAGTCGGACCACATCTCGTTGACCTGCGAGGGGAACTCGACGAAGTCGCGCGGCACGCTGGTGCCGGAGAAGTAGGGGTACTTCACGTCCGAGAACATGCCGTGCAGGCCATGGCCGAACTCGTGGAACATCGTGGTGACCTCGTCCCAGGTCAGCAGCGTCGGCTTGCCGGCCTCGGGCTTGGGGATGTTCTGGTGGTTGGCGACCACCGGCTTGGTGCCCTCGAGCTCCGACTGCGAGACGTAGCCGCTCATCCAGGCGCCGCCGCGCTTGGAGTCGCGCGCGTAGGGATCGAAGATGAAGAACGCGAGCTGGCTGCCGTCGGCGTTGGAGACCTCGTAGACCCAGGTGTCCTCGTGGTACTTCGGCAGGTCGGTGCGCTCCTTGAAGCTGATGCCGTAGAGCTGGTTGGCGGCGAAGAACACGCCGTTCTCCAGCACGTTCTTCATCTCCAGGTAGGGCTTGAGCTGCGACTCGTCGAAGTCGTACTCGGCCTTGCGCACCTTCTCGGTGTAGTAGGCCCAGTCCCAGGGCTCGAGCTTGAACGACGCCTCGCCCTTGGCCTTCTGCTCGGAATCGATCATCGCCTGCAGCTTGTCGGCCTCGCGGCGGGCGTTGGCGACCGCGGCGGGCGCCAGCTGGCCGAGCATGGCGTTGACGGCATCGGTGGTCTTGGCGGTTTCGCCGTCGAGCACGTAGTCGGCGTAGGTGTCGAAGCCCAGCATCTTCGCGCGCTCGGCGCGCAGCTTCAGCACGGTGGCGACGATTTCGCGGTTGTCCCACTGGTTGCCGCGCGCGCCGCGGACCACCGAGGCCTTGTGGATGCGTTCGCGCAGCTCGCGGTTGGCCAGCTGCGACAGCGGCGGCTGGCCGGTGGTGTTGAGCAGGGTGATGACGTACTTGCCTTCGTGGCCGCGCGTTTTGGCGGCATTGGCAGCGGCGGTGACCTGTTCCGGCGTCAGGCCTTCCAGCTCGGCGGCGGTGTCGACCACCACGGCGGAATCGTTGACCTCGGCCAGCACGTTCTGGCTGAAGGTGGTGCCGAGCGTCGCCAGTTCGGAGTTGATCTCCTTCAGGCGCGCCTTCTGGGTCTCGTCGAGCGCGGCGCCGGAGCGCACCAGGTCCTTGTAGTACTCCTCGACCAGGCGCACGCCTTCGGCGTCCAGCCCCAGGGTCTCGCGCTTGTCATGCAGCGTCTTGATGCGCGCGAACAGCTTCGGGTCCAGCGAGACCGCGTCGCGGTGGGCGGCGAACTTCGCCGAATAGTCGGCCTGCAGCTTCTTGCGCGCGTCGTTGGTGTCGGTGCCGACCAGGTTGAAGAACACGCGCATCGCGCGGCCCAGGGTCTTGCCGTTGGTTTCCAGCGGCAGGATGGTGTTCTCGAAGGTCGCCGGTTCCGGGTTGTCGGCGATCGCGCGGACCTCGGCGAGCTGTTCGGCCATGCCGGCCTCGAAGGCCGGGGCGAAGTGCTCGTCGCGGATCCTGTCGAAGTGCGGGTACTGCAGCGGCAGCGTGCTCTTCGCCGCGAACGGATTGTCCTTGAGGGCAGCGGCGCTGGCGGACACGGTGGCCTCCGCATCGGAGGTGGACTGGGCGAGGGCAGGCGACATGCCTGCGCCGGCGATGGCCATGGCCAGGGCGAGCGACAGCGGATGCTTCATCGGGCGTTTCCTTGCGGGACTGAGTCCCCTAGGTTAACCCGAGCCGCAGCGCCGCCCCCGTGACGAAAGGCATGGGCCCTGCAGCACTGCCTGTGGGAGTCAGCGGACGATGGTGACCGGCAGTTCGCTCTGAGCGATGACCTTGCTCGACACCGAGCCCAGCAGGATGCCCTTGACCGAGCCGCGGCCGTGCGAGCCCATCACCACCAGGTCGGCCTTGCTGTCCTTCGCGGCGGCGAGGATGGCTTCGGACGGCTCGCCGACGACGGCCAGTTCGCGCACGTCGGCCTTGCTTCGGGCCAGCGCCTTGCGTGCCGGCGCGAGCATGCGCTCGTGGTTTTCGGCGTGGATGGTATCCATCGCCTCCCTGCCGATGCGGGTGACGACGCCGGGGAAGGGCGCGGCATCCACCGCGACCAGGAAGATCTTCGCCGGCTTGGCCAGGCTCTTTGCCAGCGTGTTGGCGTGCCTGGCGGCGCGGACGCTGATGTCGCTGCCGTCAACGGCAACCAGGATCTTCATGCGGATTTCCTCGGGACTCGTGCGTGATGGCGGGATTCTACGCGGTGCGGGACGCCGCGGCATGGCGCCGCCGGCTCACTTTTCGACGAAGGCCCGTTCGAAGACATAGTCGCCGACCACGCCGATGCGCATCGACGGCGTGAAGCCGCGGCCATCGAGCAGCGCGCGGAAGTCGGCCAGCATGCCCGGGCTGCCGCAGATCATGGCGCGGTCGCGTGCGGGATCAAGCGCGTCCAGGCCGAGGTCGGCCATCATCTGGCCGGTGGCCATCAGGTCGGTCAGGCGGCCGCGATGCGGGCGGCCGTCGAACACGAAGTCCTCGCGGGTGACCGCCGGGTAGTAGAGCAGGCGTTGGCGCAGGATGTCGCCGAGCAGTTCATGGCGCGGCAGCTCGTTGACGATGTAGTCGCGATAGCAGAGGTCGGCCTCGTTGCGCACGCCGTGGCAGAGCACCACGCGCTCGAAGCGCTCGTAGGTTTCCGGGTCCTTGATGATCGACAGCCACGGCGCGAAGCCGGTGCCGGTGCCCAGCAGGTACAGGTTGCGGCCGGGATGCAGGTCGCTGATCAGCAGGGTGCCGGTGGGCTTGCGGCCGATCAGCACTTCATCGCCCGCGGCGATGTGCTGCAGGCGCGAGGTCAGCGGCCCGTTGGCGACCTTGATGCTGAAGAACTCCAGCTGCTCTTCCCAGTTCGCGCTGGCGATCGAATACGCGCGCATGAGCGGCTTCGTGCTGCCGTCGGGCTGTTCGACCGGCAGGCCGATCATCACGAACTGGCCGTTGTCGAAGCGGAAGCCGTCGTCGCGGGTGGTGGTGAAGCTGAAGTAGTCGTCCGTCCAGTGACGGACGTCCAGCACCGTTTCGGTGCCAAACGCTGAGGACATGCTGTCTTGGGCCGGAGGGGAAGGAAACCGGCTTATTGTACGCCCCCCGGTGGGAGCCGCTATAGCGGCGATCGAACCATGTGTCCGGAGCGAAGGCCGGGATCCCCGAACTGCCGTATGTCGCGAACGGGCCTTTTCGCGGCTATAGCCGCTCCCAGAAAATCGGTCCCACAATCGCGGCTATAGCCGCTCCCACACAAGCCCGCTCCCACACAAGCCGCCCCCACACAAGGCCACTCCGGCACAAGGCCGCTCCCACAGTGGATCGGTGGGGCGTCAGCGGTAGCCGGCGGCCTGGAGCTCGAACAGTTCGGCATAGCGGCCACCGGCGGCCATCAGCTCTTCGTGGGTTCCGCTGGCCTCGATCAGGCCGTCGGCCATCACCAGGATGCGGTCGGCCATGCGGACGCTGGAGAAGCGGTGCGAGATCAGCACCGTGGTGCGCTGGTCGGAGAGTTCGCGGAAGCGCTGGAACACCTCGTACTCGCTGCGTGCATCCAGCGCCGCGGTGGGCTCGTCGAGGATCATGACCTGGGCGTCGCGCATGTAGGCGCGGGCGATGGCGACCTTCTGCCACTGGCCGCCGGAGAGATCGACGCCGGTCTTGAAGCGGCGGCCGATCACCTGGTCGTAGCCGCGGGGCAGGCCGGTGATGACCTCGTCGGCCATGGCCCGGCGCGCCGCGGCCTCGATGCGCTCGCGGTCGTCCATGGCGTCGATCTGGCCGACGCCGATGTTCTCGGCCGCGGTCATGTGGAAGCGCACGAAGTCCTGGAAGATCACGCCGATGTTGGCGCGCAGGTCGTCGAGGTCGTAGTCGCGCAGATCGCGGCCGTCGAGCAGGATCCGGCCCTCGTCGGGGTCGTACAGGCGCGAAAGCAGCTTGACCAGGGTGGTCTTGCCGGCGCCGTTCTCGCCGACCAGGGCCAGCACTTCGCCCGCGCGCAGCTCGAACTCGACGCCGCGCAGCGCCCAGCGGGCGGCATCGGGGTAGCGGAAGCCGACGTTCTCGAACACGAAGCCGCTGGCGATGGGCCGCGGGATGGCCGATGCCCCCGGCTTCGACACGATCTCCGGCTCGATATCGAAAAACGAGTACAGGTCGTCGAGGAACATCGCCTGGCCCGCGACCTGCGACAGGCCCACCAGCAGCCCTTCCAGCAGCTGGCGCAGGCGGCGGAAGCTGCCGGCGAGGAAGGTCAGGTCGCCGATGCTGAAATCGCCGTGCACCGTGCGCCAGGCGATGTAGGCATAGGCCACGTAATAGCCCAGGGTGCCGAGTGCGGCCAGAAGGGTGCCCCAGAAGGCACGCCGGCGGGCCAGCTTGCGGTTGGCGACCAGGAAGGCCTGCGACAGCGTGCGGAAGCGCTCCACCAGGAAGTGGTGGAGGCCGAAGATCTTCACTTCCTTGGCGGTGTCGACGCTGGCGCCGGTCTGGCGCAGGTACTCCAGCTGTCGGCGCTCGGCGGTCCATTGGAAGTTGAGCGAATAGTTGAGCGCGTTGAAGTGCGACTCGCCGACGAAGGCCGGGATCAGCGCCACCGCAAGCAGCAGGATCAGCCAGGGCGCGTAGATCATGAGGCCGGCGGAGAAGGTGACGATGGTGACGACGTCCTGGGCCTGGCCGAACAGCTGGCCCATCAGGTTCATCCGACCCATGGTCTGGCGCCGCGCGCGGTCGAGCTTGTCCTGCAGTTCGGGATCCTCGAAGTCTTCGAGGTCCAGGGTGGCCGCGTGTTCCATCAGGCGCACGCTGGCGGCGTTGGTGAACATCTCCGACAGCACCTGGTCGCAGTACGAGACCACGCGCCCGAGCAGGTCGGAGCCGATGGCGAGGCCGAACTCGGCCGCCAGCAGCAGCGCCAGGTAGTCGAGCTGGCCGCTGCGCCAGGCCTCGGCGAAGCCATCGCCAACCACGCCGGTGCCGACCAGGCGGATCGCCTCGTCGATGATCAACTTGCCCAGGTACAGCATCGCCACCGGCAGCACCGCCCGCAGCAGGCGCAGGCTGAGCGTGGTGAGGGTCAGTACCCGGCTGGTGCGCCAGATCTCGCGCAGGAACGGCGGCAGGTTGCGCAGGGCGCTGAGCCGTTCGCGAAGCGATGGGCGACCCGCCTGCGGATCGGGGGACGGCGGGTTGCGGGCGGCGCTGGCGACGGTCGACATCGCGCCATCTTGCCTCGACCCCTGTGCAGACCGCTACAACGCGCGCCCCCGCAAGCCCGTGGGAGCGGCTACAGCTGTTTGTGGGAGCGGCTATAGCCGCGATGGCACCGGTGCCTCAACCTGTGGGAGCGGCCATAGCCGCGATGGCACCGGTGCCTCAACCTGTGGGAGCGGCTATAGCCGCGATGGCTTTGCGGCAGGGCAGGTGGCGCGGATCGCAGCTATAGCTGCTCCCACAAACAGCTGTAGCTGCGCTGCTCCCACAAACGGTGTAGCTGCTCTGACAAGGGAGATCGGTCGCAGCTATAGCTGCTCCTACGGGGGGAGGGAGGAGCGAGGGGGGAGTCGCACTGGGGCTCAGTCGAGCTGCAGCTCCACGTCGCCGGAGAAGGTTTCGATGGTGACCGACCCGCTGCCGGTGCCGTAGCGGTGCTCGAGGCTGGCGCCGGGACCCACGCGCTTGCGCACGACGTCGGCACCGGGCGCGTCGATGTCGCCACTGAAGGTTTTGGCTTCGACCTGCGTCGAGACGCCGGCCGGCAGCGCCAGGCGGACGTCGCCGCTGACCGATTCGAAGCTGAAGCGGCCGCCGTCGGCCATGCCTGCCCTGATGGCGGAATCGCCCGACACCGAGCTGCTTTCCAGCCGCGCCAGGCGCTCGCCGCGGGTGTCGATATCGATGTCGCCCGACACCGTTTCCACGTCGATGCGGCCACCGATGCGGCCGCGCAGGGCAACCTTGCCGCTCACGCTCTCGACATCGACCTCGCGGCTGTTGAGGTTGAGCTTCAGGTCACCGCTGACGCTCTCGATGCTGGCCTTGCGCGGCGCGCCGACCGCGGTCACCCGGCCGCTGACGCTGTCGATCTCCAACTCATCGCCGGCCACGCCCTGGACATCGACGCTGGCCGCGACCGAATCCACGTCAAGGCTGGCCTGGCGCGGGATTTCCAGCACCAGGGTGGTGGCTTCGCTGTCGCGGCCGTTGCGCGGATAGCGCACGCGCACCGACAGCTTGCGGCCGCCGTCGTCGATCTCCAGGCGCTCGACGCCGTCGCCCAGGCTTCCGGTGATGCGGACTTCGTTGCGGTCCCAGGTGCGGACCTCGACCTGGCCCTTGAGGTTGGAGACCTCGACTTTGCCGCGTGCGTCTAGCGGGCGGGTTTCGTTGATCGGGGTGGCGGCGAGCAGCGGGCCGGCAAGGCCGGCGAGCGCGAGGCCGATGATGGGATGACGGGTCATGTGGGAACTCCTCGGGTCAGGCCTGGCGCAGGCTGAGCGCCAGGCGGTGGGCGTAGATGTGCTGCAAGCGGTGGAACAGGTGCAGCGCGTCGGGATCACGGGCCAGCGCGGCGCGCACTTCGGCGGCGCTGCGATCGAGCTCGGCGTCCAGGCCGGAAGGGGCTGCGCTGGCGGTGCCGCTGGCGGTGCCCGTGGCTTCCACCTCGCGCAGGGCGCCCTGGTACTCGCGGGCCAGTGCGTCGGCGGCCTGCAGTAACGGGGACGCGGCACCGGCTGCGGCGCCGGTGGCGACCACATTGGCGGGGCCGCTGGCCGACGGGTCGACTGCAACCCGCACCGGCAGCAGCTGCCAGCCGGCCGCGACCGCCAGCACCACCGCGGCGGCGGTGGCATAGGCGGCATTGCGCCGGCGCAGGTGGCGACGCGGGTGGCGACGCGGCGCGGCCGGCGGCGCGGGTGCGAGCGGTGCCATCGGCGTGCACTTCGCCTGCGTGGCGGCGGTTGCGGCGGCGTTGCTCCCGGCGTTGCCGGCGCGAAGGGCGTCGCCGGCCGCGCTCCGTGGCTCCAGCCGGGCGGAAATCGCCGGCCACAGGTCGCGCTCCGGCGCGGCGTCTTCGCGCAGCCCGCGCAGGCGCGCGGCCAGGTCGGGGGGCAGCGCGGGACCGGTCCCGCCGTGGCCGCCGGGGTGCGTGTTCGTACTCATGTCATGTCTCCGAGTCGGGCGCGCAGCAGCCCGCGCGCACGGTGCAGCTGGGCCTTGGAGCTGCCGGTCGCCATGTCCAGCGCGGTGCCGATCTCGCCGTGGGTCCAGCCTTCGATGTCGTGCAGGACCAGCACCGCGCGCGCGCGCGGCGGCAGCGTGGCGACGGCGCGGGCGAGGTCCATCGCCATGGCGGGGCCATGCCCGGCCGCACCGGGCGAGGGCAGGGCGTCGAGCACCCCGTCGTCGTCACCGTCGAGCGCCGGGCGCGCGCGGCGTGCGCGCAGGTCCATCAGCGCGGTGTTCACCGCCAGCCGGTGCAACCAGGTGCCGAAGGCGGCCTCGCCGCGCCACTGCGGCAGCGCCTGCCAGGCGCGGAGGAAGGCCTCCTGCACCAGGTCCTCGGCGCGGGCGCGTTGCCAACCGGCCAGGCGCAGCACCACGCCGTGGACGCGCGCCGCATGGCGGCGATACAGCAATTCAAACGCGGCTACGTCACCGCCGGCCGCCGCCAGCGCCAGGGCGTGGTCGCTGTCCCCGGTATCCAGGGCGCCCGGGGCTTGCAGGCTGTGGGTCATGGCGGCGTCGAGCATACCCAGTCGGATGCAGCGTCGTGGCAAAGGGTTTAAGCCGCGCCGCCGCGGCGGCGTAAAATGGGCGCCTGAGCCCGCAGTCCAAGAGCCCGCCGTGACCGAGATCCGCCAGGAAGACTTCATCCAGAGCGTCGCCGACGCCCTGCAGTACATCAGCTACTACCATCCGGTGGACTACATCCGGAACCTGGCCGCAGCGTACGAGCGCGAGGAGTCCCCGGCGGCCAAGGACGCGATGGCACAGATCCTGATCAACTCGCGCATGTGCGCCGAAGGGCACCGCCCGATCTGCCAGGACACCGGCATCGTCACCGTGTTCCTCGAGATCGGCATGGACGTGCGCTGGCCCGACGCCACCATGGGCGTCGAGGACATGGCCAACGAAGGCGTGCGCCGCGCCTATCGCCTGCCCGAGAACAAGTTGCGCGCCAGCGTGCTGGCCGATCCTGCCGGCGCCCGCCGCAACACCGGTGACAACACGCCTGCGATCGTCAACTTCAAGGTGGTCCCGGGCGGCAAGGTCGACGTGATCGTCGCCGCCAAGGGTGGCGGCTCGGAGGCGAAGGCGAAGTTCGCGATGCTCAACCCGTCGGACTCCGTCGTCGACTGGGTGCTGAAGATGGTGCCGACCATGGGCGCCGGCTGGTGCCCGCCGGGCATGCTCGGCATCGGCATCGGCGGCACCGCGGAGAAGGCGATGCTGCTGGCCAAGGAAGCGCTGATGGAGCCGATCGACATCGTCGACCTCAAGGCCCGCGGCGCGTCCAACCGGCTGGAAGAGATGCGCCTGGAGATCTTCGACGGCGTCAATGCGCTCGGCATCGGCGCCCAGGGCCTGGGCGGCCTGACCACGGTGCTCGACGTCAAGATCAAGGACTATCCGACCCACGCCGCCAACCTGCCGGTGGCGATGATCCCGAACTGCGCGGCCACGCGGCACGCGCACTTCACCCTCGACGGCAGCGGCCCGGTGATGCTGGATCCGCCGTCGCTGGAGGACTGGCCGCAGATCACCTATGACGCCTCCAAGGGCCGCCGGGTCGATCTTGATACCGTCACCCCGGAGGACGTTGCCTCGTGGAAACCGGGCGAGACGCTGCTGCTCAACGGCAGGCTGCTGACCGGCCGCGACGCGGCGCACAAGCGCATGGTCGCGATGCTCGACCGCGGCGAAAAGCTCCCGGTGGACCTCGCCGGCCGCTTCATCTATTACGTCGGTCCGGTGGATCCGGTCGCCGGCGAAGTCGTCGGCCCCGCGGGCCCGACCACGGCCACGCGCATGGACAAGTTCACCGGGCAGATCCTGTCGGAAACCGGCCTGCTGGGCATGGTCGGCAAGGCCGAGCGCGGCCCGGCCGCGATCGAGGCGATCCGCAAGCACAGGTCCGCCTACCTGATGGCGGTCGGTGGGTCGGCCTACCTGGTCTCCAAGGCGATCAAGGCGGCCCGCGTGCTGGCCTTCGAGGATCTCGGCATGGAGGCGATCTATGAGTTCACGGTGCAGGACATGCCGGTGACCGTGGCGGTGGACTCCACCGGCGAGTCGGTGCACGAGACGGGTCCGCGCGAGTGGCAGTCGCGGATCGGGAAGATTCCGCTGACGGTGGTCGAGACGGGCTGAGGCAGCGGAGGGTGGGCGGGGTACTCCGCAAACAGGTCGGCGAAGCCGCCCTTGAATGTTTGCTGCGTACCCCGCCCACCCTCCGCACCGATTGCCGAGGCAAGTCCCGGATCGCAGCTATAGCTGCTCCCACAAAGCTGCGCCCACAAGGCAGCTCTCACAAGGCAGCTCCCACAAAGCAGTTTTCATGAAGCAGCTCTCACAAAGCAGCTCTCAAAGCAGTTCCCCCGACGCAGCTTCCCCAAAGCAGCTCACTCCATCGCGGTGACCAGGCATCGCCCTTGTGGGAGCCGCTATAGCGGCGATCGGACGATGCCGCCCGGTCTACCGGTCATGATGAACAAGGCGCCCACCCGCGCTCTTGACGCCCCAAACCCTGGAGGTGGTTTGTCCGCCGCGCCGCGAGCACACTGAGCTCGACAGCTCGACAGCTCGACAGCTCGACAGCTCGACAGCTCGACAGCTCGACAGCTCGACAGCTCGCCGAGCCACGACCACACCAAGCCTCAGAGCTGCGACCGGATCGGCCGGATGACCTTCTCGGCGAACTTCTCGCGCAGGGGCCGCTGCTGCCACATCTCGTACGAATACTGCTTCGCGTCCTTCATGTCCTTTTCGAACACTTCCGTCATCCGTGCCGCGAACTCCCGGTTGTAGACGTTCAGGCTCGCCTCGTCATTGAGCCGGAACGAGCGGATGTCGAAGTTGGTCGAACCCAGCGACACCAGTTCGCTGTCCACGATCAGCAGCTTCACGTGCAGCATCGTCGGCTGGTATTCGTGGATCTCGATGCCCGCCTCCAGCAACTCGCCCCAGCCCGCCTTGGATGACAGGCGCACGGCTTCCGAATCGATGTGCTCGCCCGGCAGCAGCACGCGCACGCGGACGCCGCGCTTGCGGGCCGCGATCAGCGCCTTGTTGATCAGTTCGTCGGGCACGAAGTAGGACGCGGTGAGGTCGATCGTATGGTCGGACGCGGCGATCGCGCTCAGGTACATCAGGTGCATGCTCTCGCTGCCACCGGCCGGGGACGCGATGAACAGGTGGGCCGCCATGTCGCCCGCCGGCTTCAGCTCCGGGAAATAGGCCGGTCCGTTGAGCAGGGTGCCGGTGGTCTTGATCCAGTTGTCGTTGAACGCCGACTGCATCTGCGCCACCGCCGGGCCGTCGATGCGGAAGTGCGCTTCGCGCCAATGGTCCGGGTCCTGTGCATGCCCGGTCCACTGGTCGGCGATGCCCACGCCGCCGGTGAAGCCCACCCGGCCGTCGATCACCAGCAGCTTGCGATGGGTGCGGTTGTTCATGCGCCCCAGGTTGTACCAGTGCAGCGGGCGGTAGCGCTCCACCTCCACGCCGTCGTCCTTCATCTGCTGAAGCATCTCGTCATCCATCTTGATGCTGCCGACCCAGTCCACCAGCAGGTGCACCGCCACGCCCGCGCGCGCGCGCTCGGCCAGGGCGTCAGCAAAGCGCTGGCCGATGTCGCCGGACCAGTAGATATAGGTTTCGAAGGTGATGGTTTCCTGCGCCGAGGCGATCGCCTCCAGCATCGCCGGGAAGATCTCGTCGCCGTTTTCGTAATCCGTCACCTGGTTGCCGGGCAGGATCGCCGGCCCGAGCAGCACCGACATCTCGCGCCGGAACTGCGGATCGGTGATCGCATGCCGGTGCGCGATCTTGCGTTCGATCTTTTTTTCCGGCGTGGCGAAGTTCATCGCCAGCACCACGGCCAACACCGTGATGGCGACCGTCAGGACAAGGGTCCAGGCCATGTGCTTTCGACTCCAGTTCTTGAGGCTCATCGGGTTCCTCGGCGTGCACGCGCCGGTCGCGCCACTGTGCGGCCGGCGCATTCAGCGAAACGTGAAACTCCCTTGCCGTCGCGGCCCGGAACGACCCGAACCGGCGTGCTCAGAACCAGTCCAGCACGGAGATCCCGAAGCCGACGTAGGTCGCCTTGTGGTCGTAGTCGAGCATGCTCTCGCCGTAGCCGCTGAACAGCTGCATGTGTCCGTGCAGGTGGCTGCTGATCGGGAAGCCCCAGTCGAGCTGCAGGGCGCCGTTCGAACGATCGCCGCCGCGCAGCGAGTGCCGGGCCATCAGCGCGAAGGTCTGGTCGCCGCGGGTGTGCACCAGGGTGACGTCGCCACGGCCCATGTAGTCCTCCATGCCGGGGTTGTCGTCGTCGCTGCCATCCGAGATGCGGATCCAGGGGCGGAAGGTGATCGCCCAGTCCTCGCGGTCCAGGCCGACGTTGAACATGATCCGGTTCCAGCTGCGCGAGAACGGGTCGCTACGGCCGTTGGACTGGTGGTTGATTCCGACCGCGGCCATGCGCCCCTTCCAGCCGCCGATGCTGTAGTTGTTGCGGAACACCAGCAGCACTTCCGGCTCGTAGTTGGTCTCGCGGAAGGGGCGGGAAGCGTCGCTGTTGTAGACCTGCCAGCGCGAGCTCTGGGTATAGCCCATCCAGATGTCGCCGTTGTCGCCGAACAGGTTCTCGACGGCCTTGGTCTTGAAGCTGATCTGGAACTTCGTCTCGATGCTGTCGACGCTGTCCACCTGCAGTTCCTGGCCGTCGGCCGAGGAGGTCGGGGACTTGTTCGGGCTGCTGCTCCAGAACGCGGGCAGCAGGTACACCGGCTTGTAGGCGCGCATGTTGAAGGTGCCGAGCTTGGAGTCGCGTGCCAGCTCCCAGCGGCTGTCGAGCAGGGAGCCGCGGCCGGCGTTGGCCAGCGCGCGGCGCGGGTCGTCGTCGTGGGGGAACAGATCGCTGCTGGTGTCGCGATCGCGGCTGCGCCCGGCCTCGCGGACTTCACTGCGTGCCTGCGCGGCTGCGGCATCGGCCTGCTCCGGTCCCGGCAGCTTGCGCTCGGCGACCTGGTCGTAGCAGGCCAGGCGTTCGGCGGCGATTTCCAGCGCCACGCAGGCCTGGAGGCCGGGCACCGGCGCGGGGTCCGCGACCTGCGCGGCGACGGTAAACGGGAAGATGCAGAGCAGGGGCAGCAGCGCCGTCGGGCGTCGTTCCATGGCGTCGGGGCTTCACGATCAGGGTGGGGCGCAGTCTAGCGCGCGCTCTGGCGGCGGATCAGAACATCCACGCCAGCACGAACAGCCCGATCATCGTGAACGCCAGCGCCAGCTTGAGCACAGTGCCGAAAACGATGCCGAGCCAGGTGCCGACGCCCACGCGCGTGGCCTGGGCCACGCCGCGGCCATGCAGCAGCTCGCCTGCCAGCGCACCGACGAACGGGCCCGCGAACAGGCCGATCGGGCCGAAGAAGATGCCGACGAAGGTGCCGATCACCGCGCCCGCGACTGCCTTGCCGCTGGCGCCCACGCGGCGCGCGCCCAGCGCGGTAGCCCAGAAGTCGACCGCAAGGGAAAAGACCGTCAGCAGTCCGAGCACCACCAGCGTCGGGATGCCGATATGTTCGAAGTGGCCCGCCCAGGCGCCCAGCACCATGCCGGCGAAGACCAGCGGCAGGCCGGGGATGGCGGGGAGGATGGTGCCGGCGATACCGACCAGGACCAGCACGGCGGCGATGGCGTAGTAGAGGTTCTGGAGGTCCATCGCGTCAGTCTGCCGCAAAAAAGACGGCCCGCAGTGCGGGCCGTAAAAAAAGAGAGAGTCTGGAGTCGGGTCAGCGGACGCTGGCGCGGCCGTTTGCAACGCTCACGTAGGAGCCCTCGCGGATGCCGCCGAGGTCGTTCTGCGTCACCACCGTCATGCGGCCGTTGTCCAGGCGCACGTGGACGTCGTAGACCGACTGTCCCTGCACCCGGTTCTGGATGGCATTGCCGGCGACGGCGCCACCCACTGCGCCGGCCACGGTCGCGGTATTGGCACGGCCATCGCTGTCGGTATTGCGCTCTGCGATCTCGCGGGCGGCTACCGCGCCGACGATGCCGCCGAGGACCGCACCGGTGGCGTTTGGGGTGTTGGATGCGCGCGCGCGATGGTCGATCCGGGTGACCACGCCGCAGGTGTCGCACACCCTGGAGGTGTTGCCGTAGCCGCTGCCATAGCCGCCGCTCGAGTATCCGGGGCTGGTACTTGCGCAGCCCACCAGGGTGGCTGCGGCAATCATCGCGCTGGCGCTGATCAGGCGGATCTTCATTGCGGTCTCCTGCACGGCACGGGAAGGGATGCCTTGGTGCAGACGGTAGGTGGCCGGATGTGAACAGCCAATCAATCGCGGCGACAGCGGCGCATTTCGCCCCGGGTCGTGCAGCAGTCGTTCATGCCCGGGCGTCGCGCTCAGCCGCGGAAATCGGTGTGGCAGGACTTGCAGTCGCCGCCGACCTCCTCGAGCGTGCTTTTCAGGCCGGCACAGTTCAGCGGCGGCGAGGCGAGCGCCTTGTCCAGCGTGGCGCGGAAGCTGCCGGTGTGGGCGGCAAAGCGGGTGTTCTCGCGCAGGTCGGGGAAGGCCGGGTCGAGGTCATTGCCCAGGGTGCGCATGGCCTGCAGGTGCGGCAGCACGTCGGTGGCGGCGCAGCGGTTGGCCTCGAGCTTCTGGCGCAGCTGGGCGCTGTGCGCCGACATCAGCTGCATCGCCGCGTGCGGATAGTGGTCCTGCCAGCCCTTGCGGGCCTCCAGCGTGCGCATCAGCATCACCACCACCACCACGCCGATCACCAGTCCCAGCAGGAACACGAACAGATAGCGGCTCGCGGCCGACGGTGCCTTGCGCGGCGGGCGCGGCGCGGACGGGTTGCTCGGCGTGGCTTGCGGCTTCGGCGTCGACATGGCTGGCTCCAGGTGGGCGTGGCGAAAAGGGGATTGTATGCGGCGGGGTCGCTAAAATGCCGCCATGGACACGACCTGGACCGACCGCTTCGCCGGCATCGACCGCCTTTACGGGCGTGGCGCGATGGAACGCTTCGCCGCCTGCCACGTCGCCGTGGTGGGGCTGGGCGGCGTGGGCTCGTGGGTGGCCGAGGCGCTGGCGCGCAGCGCGGTCGGCACGCTCACGCTGATCGATGCCGACGACCTCTGCGTGTCCAACACCAACCGCCAGCTGCCGGCGCTCGAGGGCCAGTACGGCCGCGCCAAGGTCGAGGCCATGGCGGAGCGCTGCCGCGCCATCAATCCTGCGATGGTGGTGCACGCGGTGCCAAGCTTCCTGACCCCCTCGAACCTCGACCAGCTGCTGGACCGCGGCTACGACCTCGTGGTCGATGCCTGCGACAGCTTCCGCAGCAAGGTCGAGATGATCGCCTGGTGCCGGCGCCGCAAGCTGCCGCTGGTGGCCGTGGGCTCCGCCGGCGGGCGCGTGGATCCGACGCTGGTCCGCGTGCGCGACCTGTCGAAGACCGAGCACGACGCGATGCTGGCCCTGGTGCGCAAGAAGCTGCGCGCCGAGTTCAATTTCCCCAAGGGCCCGAAGCGGTACTTCAGCGTGCCGGCGGTGTATTCGCTCGAGAACGTGCGCTATCCGCAGGCCGATGGCAGCGTCTGCGGGCTGCGGCCACAGGTCGGCGGCGAGGACGGCTTCAAGCTCGACTGCGGCGGCGGGCTGGGTGCCGCCACGCACATCACCGGCGCGTTCGCGTTCGCGGCCGCCGGCAAGGCGCTGGAGATGCTGCTTGCGCGCGGGCCGGTGCGGGAAGCAGCGCCGGCCGGGGCGGACATGGCCAGTACCAGCCCCGGGTGATCTTCCAGCAGGAGCCCCTGTGGGAGCGGCCATGGCCGCGATTCGGGGTCCACCCGTGCCGGACAACACCCTCCGCTCAGCGGTCTCCGGCTCCCAGCCCGAACAAGCGCCGTGCATTCGCCGTAGTCGCAGCCGCCACCTCCGCCGCCGGCACGCCGCGCAGCCGCGCGATCGTCTCGCACACCGCCGTCAGCCGCGCCGGTTCGTTGCGCTGGCCGCGGATGGAGGAATCCGGCTGGTCGGGCGCGTCGGTCTCCAGCAGCAGGTGCTCCAGCGGCATGGTCGCGGCCAGCGTGCGCAGGCGGTTGGCGCGCTCATAGGTCACCGGCCCGCCCAGGCCGAGCATGAAGCCCAGCTCCCACAGCTTCTCCGCCTGCTGCCGGCTCCCGGAAAAGCTGTGCACCACGCCGCGGAGGCCGCCGATGCGGCGGATCGCGGCGGTGACCTGGTCCACCGCGCGCCGGGCGTGGACGATCAGCGGCAGGTCGGCGTCGCGCGCGATGCGCAGCTGGGCCTCGAAGAAAGCGGACTGTGCCTCGGCGTCCAGGCCTTCGATGTAGAAATCCAGACCGCATTCGCCCACCGCCACCGGGCGCTCGCGCTCGATCCACTCGCGCAGCAGCGGCAGATGGGCTTCGCGATGATGTTCGAGGAAGGTCGGGTGCAGGCCATAGGCGGCGTGCAGGCCGGGGTCCGCCGCCGCGGCCTCGCGCAGGGCCGGCCATTCGTCGGCGTGCGTGGCCGGAAGCAGCTGCATGGTCACGCCCGCCGCACGGGCACGGGCGACGACCTCGCCGCGGTCGCGATCGAACTCGCCGGCATCCAGATGGCAGTGCGAATCGACCAGCATCGCGCTCAGCCGCGGCGTGCTTCGCCGTCGATCACCCGGCCCTGCGATGGCCCGCCCTTGCGCTTGCGGCGCGAGATCAGCAGCACGCCCATGCCCATCAGCAGTTCATCGATGAAGGGCAGGGGGTCGATCACGAACAGGTTGAGCACGAACAGGGCCGCGGCCACCATGAACAACCTGGGGTAGCTCAGGCGCCCGAGCCAGCGCAGCAGCGGGGCGACAAGGAAGGGATTGGGCACGGTCATCGGCCTCGGATGGACACTTGAACGGCACGCTAGCACGCAGCGGAGTGGGCACGGGTTCACGTCTTGTCCAGTCCCGGGCCGTCGGCTCCGCACAGGTTCAGGCTGCGAATGTTCGAATCCCGTTACGCCAGATCCACTCCATGGCTATATCCCCGACAACCGGCGCTTTCGCCCCCGAGGAGCCCGATATGAAAAACAACACGCTTGCCATTGCCCTTGCCTCGCTGCTGGTCGGCGGCGTTGCCGTCGCCGCGTTCCAGGGCAACCAGGACGACACGCCGCGCGCCGATATCGCACCGGCCCCGGGCCTGGTCGACTCCGAGGGCGATGGCGCCCTGGGCTTCGGCGACGACGCTGCGATCCCGGCCGACGGCCGCCTCGAATACGCACGCGTGCTGGCCATCGAGCCGGTGACCGAGCGCGAGGCGCAGTACGCCACGGTGATCGGCTCCGAGGCCATCCGCGAAACCACCACCAGCAGCAGCCCGCGCGAGGTCTGCAACGACGTCGTGGTGCAGGAGCGCATGCCCGAGCGCGACGGCAACGTCGGCGGCACCGTGGCTGGCGCGGTCATCGGTGGCCTGGTCGGCAACCAGGTCGGCGGCGGCAACGGCCGCAAGCTGGCCACGGTCGCCGGCGCGGTGGGCGGCGGCTTCGCCGGCCGCGAGGTCGATCGCCGCCACGTCGGCGGCCAGGTCGTCGAGCGCATCGACCGCCAGTGCCGCACGGTGCAGGACAGCTCGCAGTCCTCGCGCGTGGTCGCCTACACGGTGACCTATCGCAACCCGGACGGCACCACCGGCACCATGCGCACCGACAGCAAGCCCGGCAACCGCATCGCCCTGGGCGATACCGACGTGACCGTCGGCTATGACGTCACCTACAGCTATGACGGCGTGGAGCGCAACATCCGCATGGACGAGCGCCCCGGCGACCGCCTGCCGGTGATCGACGGCCAGGTGGTGACCCAGGTCGCCGCGCTGGACGGCGGCAGCGACCGCGGCTGATCCGCCCGCACCGCCGATGCAACGATGGCCGCGCCCCCTCCCGGGTCGCGGCCATCCTGTTTCTGGCCGCTGCCCACTGCCCTTTGTGGGAGCGGCGCCCACCGGACTTTGTGGGAGCGGCCATGGCCGCGAATGGTCTTGCCGCAGCCCGATCGCGGCTATAGCCGCTCCCACAGGGGTAGAGCGAATGGCCTTGCCGCGGCCCGATCGCGGCTATAGCCGCTCCCACAGGGGTAGAGCGACGGTGGTGGGCCCAAAGGGTGTCCGGGCGCCGCTACAATGCGGGGTTTCCCGCTGACGGTTGCGCTTGCATGGCCCTGAATCCGTATGACCTCTACGACGTCCGCTCGCTGCTCAGCGAAGAGGAGCGCGCGGTGCAGGACACCGTGGCCCGTTTCACCGACGAGCGCGTGCTGCCGATCATCGGCGAGTGCTTCGACGAAGGCCGCTTCCCGAAGGAGCTGATCCCGGAGATCGCGGGCCTCGGCCTGCTGGGAGCCACGCTTCCGGCCGAATACGGCGGCTCGGACCTCAACTACGTCAGCTACGGCCTGATCTGCCAGGAGCTGGAGCGCGGCGATTCCGGCATCCGCAGCTTCGCCAGCGTGCAGTCCTCGCTGTGCATGTACCCGATCTTCGCCTACGGCACCGAAGAGCAGAAGATGCGCTGGCTGCCCGACATGGCCGCCGGCAAGGTGATCGGCTGCTTCGGCCTGACCGAGGCGCACGGCGGCTCCGATCCCGCCAACATGAAGACCCACGCCAAGCGCGACGGTGCCGACTGGATCCTCAACGGCTCCAAGATGTGGATCACCAACGGCAACATGGCCGACATCGCGATCGTCTGGGCGCAGACCGATGACGGCATCCAGGGCTTCGTGGTCGAGAAGGATTTCGCCGGCTTCACGGCCCAGGTGGTCAAGCACAAGATGAGCCTGCGCGCCTCGGTCACCAGCGGGCTGTTCTTCGACGGCGTGCGCGTGCCCGAAGCCAACCGGCTGCCGAACGTGAAGGGCCTCAAGGGCCCCCTGGGCTGCCTGACCCAGGCCCGCTACGGCATCACCTGGGGCCCGATCGGCGCGGCCATCGCCTGCCTGGACGAGGCGCTCAACTACAGCAAGGAACGCATCCTGTTCGGGCGTCCGGTGGCGGCGACGCAGAGCGCGCAGCTGAAGATGGCCGACTGGGCCCGGCGCATCACGTCCGCGCAGCTGCTGAGCCTGCAGCTCGGCCGCCTCAAGGACGCCGACAAGATGCAGCCGACGCAGGTGAGCGTGGCGAAGTGGAACAACTGCCGCATGGCGATCGACATCGCCCGCGAGGCGCGCGACCTGCTGGGCGGCGCCGGCATCACCACAGAGCACTGCCCGATCCGGCATGCGCTGAACCTGGAATCGGTGATCACCTATGAAGGCACGGAAACCGTGCACCAGCTGGTGGTGGGCCGCGAACTGACGGGCATCAACGCCTTCGGCGGCTGATTCGCCATCCGGGGCGCCGCATCCACGGCGCCACATCGGTCCAAGCGCCACAGGTAGATCCGCCATGTCCCAGGCCGATATCCGACTCGAAACCGAACGCCTCGTGCTGCGCGTGCCGCGGATCGAAGACTTCGACCGCTTCGCCGAGCTGATCGGCGACGAGCAGGCCGCGCGCCACATCGGCGGCCATGCCCCGCGTGCCGCGGCCTGGCGCAGGTTCCTGCAGCAGCCGGGTGCGTGGGTCCTGCAGGGCTTCGGCATGTTCTCGATCCTCGACAGGAACAGCGGCCTCTGGCTTGGACAGGCCGGGCCGTGGAAGCCCGAGGGCTGGCCGGGCAACGAGATCGGCTATTCCTTCCATCCCGATGCCTGGGGCAGGGGCTACGCCACCGAAGCCGCGACCGCCGCGATCGACTGGGCGCTGGCCAAGCTCGGCTGGGATGATTTCATCCACTGCATCGCGCCGGAGAACCTGGCGTCGCAGCAGGTGGCCCAGCGCCTCGGGTCGGCGCTGAAGGGTTCCGGGCGGCTGCCTGCACCCTACGAGGATGCGCCGGTCCAGATCTGGGGCCAGACGCGCGACGAGTGGCAGGCACGCCGGCGGGAGCAGCAGGCGTCGTGTTGATTCATCGCGGGACCTTGGTGGCCTGCCTGGTCGCGTTGGCCGTCGCGCTGTTCGCTGGGCCAGCGCAGGGCACCACGCAGCCCGCCATCGCGCCGGACCCGGCTTGGATCGAGCTGCAGCCGGTTCGCGGTGACGCCGGCACCGCCGCGGTCGCCGACGATGTCCGCTTCCTGCTGGTCGATGACCAGGTCAACCTGCTGGGCGCCAAGCCGGTCTGGCACAGGCGCCTGGTGGAGCGCGTCATCAGCGAGCGTGCGCTTGCCGACGCGGCGCGCCTGTCGATCGATTTCCAGCCGCTGTACCAGCGCGTGGAGATCCACGCGGTCGAGCTGCTGCGCGACGGCGGGCGCATCGACCGCCGGCAGCGCGCCGACATCCAGGTGCTGCGCCGCGAGTCGGACATGGAGTCAGGGATCCTCGACGGCCGCCTGACGGTCCAGGTCACGGTGCCCGACGTACGCGTGGGCGACCGCATCGACTACCGCTTCAGCGTCACCGGCGCCAACCCCATCTTCGGCAGCGAATACCACGACACCTACGCGGCCGGCTACGGCATCGCACTGGCCGAGCGCCGCGTGCTTTTCCTGCACCGGCCCGATGTCACCCTGCGGCACCGCGTCGACGGGCCCGGATACAGCGTTGCGCAGGGCGGTGGCGAGGGCTACCGCAGCCTGGAATTCCGGGCCTCCGACCTGCCGCGCATCGTGGAGGACGACGACACGCCGCAGTGGCACGACGGCTTTGGGCGCCTGCGCGTGTCCACCCTGGAGGACTGGCCCGCGGTCGCCGCCTGGGCGAAGCCTCTGTACCCCGCGCGGCTGATGGACCGCGCGCTGGCGGCGGAGCTGGTCGCGAAGCTGCAGCTGGACGCGGCCGATCCGGTGGGCTCGATGGAGCGCGCGATCGCCTTCGTGCAGGGCGAGGTGCGCTACACCGCGATCGACATGGGCAGCCATTCCCACGCCCCCAGCCCGCCCGAAACCACGCTCGAACGCCGCTTCGGCGACTGCAAGGACAAGTCCTCGCTGCTGGTGTCGCTGCTGGCCGAAGCCGGGATCGAAGCCGAGCCCGTGCTGGTCAACACCCATGCGCGCAGCGCGGTCGCCCGGCGCCTGCCCATCCCGCTGGCCTTCGACCATTTCGTGTTGCGCGCGCGCACCGACGCCGGCGACGTCTGGATCGACGCCACGCGCAGCCGCGAGCGTGCGCCGCTGCACGCGCGCGAGCCGCTGCCGTTCCGCTACGGCCTGCCCGTACATGCGGGCGGCGGCCTGGTGGAGATCCCTGCGCCGAAGCCCGCGCTGCCGGACGTCGAAGTCACGCAGCGGATCCGCCTGCACGCGTCCGGCGGCGAGGCCCGGGCGCTGTTCGGCGTCGTGACCGACTACCGCCGCGGCGAGGCCGAGGACCGGCGCGTGCAGTACGAGGACAGCGCCCGCGGCGATATCGGTGAACGCTATCTGTCCTATATGCGCTCGTTCTACGACGGCATTGCCGCCGCCGGCCGGCCCGATGCGGCCGAGCCGCCGGCGCCGGGCGTGATGCGCACGGTCGAGGGCTACCGCCTGGACTGGAACCTGCAGCGGGACGGCCAGGCCTTCGGCATCGTCCTGTTCCAGCTTGGCGACTGGTTGCCGACCCTGGCGCAGGGCACGAGGACCGCGCCGCGGCTGCTCGCAGGGCCGCAGTACGCAACGCACACGATCCGCGTCGACTATCCGCGCGGCTGGTCCATCACGCCCGGCGAAGATCGGGTCGAGAACCCGTGGTTCACGTTCGAACGCCGCGTGGACGTGGAGGGCGATGACCTGGTGGTCTCGGGCAGCTGGCGCCGCCACGCCGACGACGTCCCGGCCGCCGACTACGCCCGCTTCCGCACCGACATGGAGCGCGCCAGGGACCTGCTGGCGTACCAGGTCGACCTGGACGCAACGCCGGCCGTTTTTTCCGCGCGCGCGGCGGACTGGGCCTGGCCGGCGGCGGCCACCGTCGCCCTGGCCGCGCTGCTGGGCCTGGCATGGAGGCGCAGGCGCAGGGACCGGCTGTCGGGAATGCTGTTCGCGCCCAGGCCGACGATGGCGGCGCTGCTGCAGCGCCCGCGCGCGTGGTGGCCGGCGCTGGCGCTGATGGCGTTGACCGCCGTGCTGGGCGCGGCGCCCGACTTCGTCGACGAGTCCCTCGGCGGCAACCTGGTGCTGGCGATCGTGAGCCTTGTGTCGTCGCTGGCCTGGTTCCCGCTCTACACGCTGTTGCTGATGGGTTGCCTGCGCATGCTTTCAGTACGCGCCGGCTACGGCAACCTGCTGCTGGCCGCCGCCTGGGCATGCGTGCCCTACCTGCTGTTCCTGCTGCTTGCCGGCATGGCGCTCGGTGGTCGGATCGAGGTCTTTGCCGACGGCCATGAAATGCAGCCGTCCGACCTTCCCGGCGTCCTGCTCGCGGTGCTGCTGGTGCTCACCGGCCTGTGCTGGAGCCTCGTGACCAGCGTCAACGCGGGCGCGGTGGCGGCATCCACCGGGCGCGCGAAGATGTTCGGCGCATTCGCGCTGTCCTTCCTGTTCCTGGTCGGCCTGGCGCTGGTCGTGGGGCTGGTCGCCGCCGTCGTCTATTTCTCAAGGGGCGGGGTCCTGTGATCCCGTCCCGCCACCGATCCCAGTCTTCATGCCAGCCCCGTCCGGAGCATCGCAAGCCATGACACGTTCCAGCGTTCCGTCCCCCATCCCCGCGCGCATGCGCGGCCTCAACCGCGCCGAGATCTGCGACGTCAACTTCAGCGAGTTCGTGCGCGGCTGGGAGGGCGGCGTCGGCCAAGCGCCCGCCGCCGGCGACGCCATCCTGCCAGGCAGCGCGCTCGACGCCTCCGGCTTCATGGAGCTGTTCGAATCACAGCTGATCAGCCGTCACCTCGACCTGATGGCGCGCGTGCTGCGGGTGCAGAACAAGGTCTTCTACACCATCGGGTCCAGCGGCCACGAGGGCAACGCGATGGTCGCGCGCGCCACGCGCCACACCGATCCCGCGTTCCTGCACTACCGCTCCGGCGGCTTCATGGCCGAGCGCTTCCGCAAGCTGCCGGGCATGGACCCGGTGATGGATTCGGCGCTGTCGTTCGCGGCGTCAAAGGACGACCCGGCCTCGGGCGGTCGCCACAAGGTCTGGGGCAGCAAGCCGCTGTGGGTGCTGCCGCAGACGTCCACCATCGCATCGCACCTGCCCAAGGCCTTCGGCACCGCGGTTGCGATCGAGCAGGGCAGGCGCATCGGCCACCCGCTGCCGGTGCCGGGCGACAGCATCGCCATCTGCTCGTTCGGCGATGCATCCAGCAACCACGCCACCGCGCAGACCGCCTTCAATGCCGCCGCCTGGACCGCCTACCAGAAGCTGCCGGCGCCGGTGCTGTTCGTGTGCGAGGACAACGGCATCGGCATCTCGGTGAAGACGCCCGACGGCTGGATCGCGCGCAACTTCGCGCAGCGCCCGGACCTCGACTATTTCACCGCCGACGGCCTGGACCTGGCCAACGGCTATGGCGACGTGCAGCGCGCGGTCGACCACTGCCGCCGCAGTCGCCGCCCCACCTTCCTGCACCTGCGCACCACCCGGATCATGGGCCACGCCGGCACCGACTTCGAGATCGAATGGCGCTCGATCGAAGAGCTGTGTGCGGTCGAGGCCACCGACCCGCTGCTGCGTTCGGCCGCGATCGCGCTCGAGTCCGGACTGATGTCGAAGGACGACGTCATCGACCTGTACGAGGCCACGCGCGCGAAGTGCTTCGCCGCCGCCGAGGACGCCGACAGCCGCCCGCGCCTGGACAATCTCGAAGACGTGATGGCGCCGCTGGCTCCCTACACGCCCGACGCCGTCGCCGCCGAGGCCGGGCGAGCCGATTACCAAGAGCGCCGCCTGGAAGTGTTCGGCAGCGAAGCCAAGCTGCCCGAGAACCAGCCGCCGAAGCACCTCGCCGTCCAGATCAACCAGGCCCTGCACGACCTGTTCGCGAAGTACCCCGAAGCCCTGCTGTTCGGCGAGGACGTGGCCCAGAAGGGCGGCGTCTACACCGTCACCAAGGGCCTGCAGAAGTCCTTCGGCGCGCGCCGCGTGTTCAACACCCTGCTCGATGAAACCGTGATCCTCGGCCTGGCCCAGGGCTACGCCAACATGGGCCTGCTGCCCATGCCCGAGATCCAGTACCTGGCCTATTTCCACAACGCCTGCGACCAGATCCGCGGCGAGGCGGCGTCACTGCAGTTCTTCAGCAACGGCCAGTACCGCAACCCGATGGTGATGCGCATCGCCTCGCTCGGCTACCAGCGCGGCTTCGGCGGCCATTTCCACAACGACAACTCGATCACCGCGCTGCGCGACATCCCGGGCCTGGTGGTCGGCTGCCCCAGCCGTGGCGACGACGCCGCCACCATGCTGCGCACGATGATGGCGCTGGCCAAGGTCGACGGCCGCGTCTGCGCCTTCCTCGAACCGATCGCGCTGTACATGACCAAGGACCTGCACGAACCCGGCGACGGCGGCTGGCTGACGGAGTTTCCGGCCCCGGGCGAAGCGATGGAGCTCGGCGAAGGCCGCGTCTACGACCAAGACCACGAGGACCTGGTGATCTTCAGCTACGGCAACGGCGTGCCGATGAGCCTGCGCGCCGCTCGCGCCATCGAGGCCAGGCACGGCTGGAAGGTGCGCGTGGTCGACCTGCGCTGGCTGGTGCCGCTCAACCAAGACTTCATCCGCGAACAGGCCGCGACCGCGACCCGCATGCTGATCGTCGACGAAGGCCGCCGCAGCGCCGGCGTCGGCGAGGGCATCGTGACCGCCATCGTGGAGGCCGGCTTTGCCGCGCGCCCCTTCCTGCGCGTCACCGGCGCCGACACCTTCACCCCCCTGGCCGGCGCCGCCTTCCTCGTGATCCCGTCCGAAGAAGAAATCCTCGCCGCCGCCGACCGCCTCGCCGCCACCTGAGCGCGCCCGACGTCATCGCCGCATCCGTGTGGGAGCAGCTATAGCTGCGATTCCCCCGTGTGGGAGCAGCTACAGCTGCGATTCCCACATGTCGCGTCATCTCGCCGAAGGCGCGCGGTACGGCGGGCCGGTGGGTACTCCGTGGGCTGTCCCGCTGCGCGGGCCTTTATGCCCACTGCGCACCCCCCAACCCGCCTTGCAGCGCCTTCCCGCGGCCCGCCGGAAACATCAAAAGCACGGCACCTTCGCTCTTCCTACACCCCGCCGCGCAGATGGCAGCGGAGGGTGGGCGGGTATTCCGCCGGCAATAAGGAGCAGCCCCACCGCGACGCCGGCGGAGTACCCGCCCATCCTCCGCCCTCCGCCCCCCAAAGCCAACCCAGCCCTTTAAGGCGCCACAACCCGCACCTCAACCCGCCGGTTCGGAGCAAGACAGTCGATCAGCGCCTGCCCCCTCTCGCCATCGCACGCGGCCACGGGCTCCACGCTGCCACGGCCCACAGCCGTGACCTGCTCCGCCAGAACACCGGCGGCAATCAGATGGTCCCGCACCGCCGCCGCGCGCTTGCGCGACAGCTCCACGTTCGCCGCGTCCTTGCCGATGCGATCGCTGTGACCGATCACGTGCACCGCCTCGATGCCGGGCGTTGCAAGGACCCGCGCCGCCAGCTCGTCGAGCTCGGCGCGCCCCGCATCGCTCAGGTTCTCCACGCTGGCCTTGCCGAACGCGAACAGCGCATCGCCGGACAGCGTGTGATTGAAGGAGGCTGGCGGCGGCGGCTCGGGCGCAGGTGCAGGTTCGGGCGCGGTGGCGCAGGCGGCGATCAGGCAGGTGGCCGCGAGCGCGGCCAAGGTCGGCTTCCACTGGCGATACATTTGATTCCCCTGGTTCGTTGCGGCGGCGCCTGGCCCCATGCCGGGCGTCCCCCTCCGGATCCCCTGCGCCCGAGCATAACGCCGGAGCATGTCCATGCTGCAACCGCGGTCGCGGTTCCGGAACCTTGGGGGCGGGGGAGTGGTGCCGGCGGTCAGCGCGCCAGGCCGTCCAGCAGCGGCAGGGCCGCCAGGGCCGCGCCATCGACGTGCAGCGCCGGGGCGTCTTCCGCCCGATCAAGCGGCAGCACCGCCAATGCCAATGCAGCGTGGCCGGGCGCTTCGTTGGCAGCCGAAGCGCCTGCGACCACGGTGCCGAGCGCGCGATCGCCCGCCATCACCGATGCACCGGCAGTCGGCGCGACCGCGCAGCCGAACAGCGCCAGCCCGCGCTTGGCCTGGCCGAGGAAGTGGGTGCGGGCCACGATCTCCTGCCCCGGGTAGCAACCCTTGTGCACGCTGTAGCCGCGCAGGCGGTCCAGCGAGAGCTGCTGCGGAGTGAAGGCTTCGAGCGTTGCGGCACCGGGTCGCGGCAGGCCGTGTGCAATGTCGAAGGCGCGCCAGCGGGCGAGGGCATCGGCATCGACGCGGGGGCCAGCGGCCGCGGCGTCGCCTGCGTTGGCTCCAAGCGCACCAGCGCTGCCGGACAACGCGATGCGCAGGGTGCGTGCCGTCGTGCCGTCGCCGAAATCGAGCTCCACGTCGCCATCGGCATCGATCCTTGCCGCTGCGCCGGACGCTACGGTCGCCCCAGGCGCGGTTGCGCCAACCGCGCCAACCGCGTCGCCCGGCGCAGCAAACGCCCCGCAGACCGACAGCTCCTCGGGAACCCGCAATTTCACCTTGCTGCGGAACACGAAGCGCCCCAGCGCCGCCGCCAGCGCATCGGCATCGCCATCTGGCAGCAGCAGCCACAGCGTCTCCGGCCCCACGCGCAGCAGCGCGAACAGGGCCTGCACGCGACCCTTTGGCGTCAGCCAGCCGCTCCATTGCCACTGGCCGTCTGCCAGCTTCGAAAGGTCACCCATGAACTGCGCCTGCGCGAAGGCGATCGCATCGCGGCCTTCAAGCGCGAGCAGGGCATGGTCGGAAAGTGCGAAAAACCGTGCGTGCGCGGCGGCTGGCTTGTCCAAACTGTGCTCCGGGACGTAGACTTCGACTCGTGCAAGATCCCGCAATCATAGGCGAAACGCCGCAAGAGACGCCCCCGGTGACATCCCCGGGCGACGCGCCGGCATCGCCGCCGGCGCCCGAGTACGGCGGGCGGGACGGCCCTGATCCAACGCGCTACGGCGACTGGGAGAAGAACGGACGCTGCATCGATTTCTGATGCGGAGCCGCCGGACGCGGCCACAGCAAGACCTTCGTAAGCCAACGCGGCGCTGCCGCCGCCCAGCAAGAGACGCCTGCCGCGATGACCCATTCCAACCGCCCCCTGTCGCCGCACCTCCAGGTGTACCGCTGGCAGATCACCATGCTCATGTCGATCCTGCACCGTGCCACCGGCATCGTGCTGGTGGTCGGCGCGTTCGGACTCGCGTGGTGGCTGCTTGCCGTCGCCGCCGGCGGCGAGGCCTATGCCTCCGCCGCCGCCTGCCTGGCCTCGCCCCTGGGCAAGGTCGCGCTGTTCGGGTTCTCGGCGGCCCTGGTCTTCCACCTGCTCAACGGCATCCGCCACATGCTGTGGGATGCCGGCTGGGGCATGGAAATTCCCGAGGTCTACCGGTCCGGCTATACCGTGTTCGGGCTCACCGTGGTGCTGACCGCGCTGATCTGGTTCGTGGCACTGGGAGCATCGGCATGAGCGACGTCAAGGTGACCCCCGACTACCGCACGCCGCTGTCGCGCGCGCGCCGCCTGGGTTCGGCCAAGTCCGGCACCGGCCATTTCTGGTGGCAGCGCGTGACCGCCGTGGTGCTGGCGCTGCTGGTGCCGTGGCTGGTCGGCACCCTGGTATCGATGGTCGGCGCCGACCTGGCCCGCGTGTACGACGTGTTCTCGCGCCCCTACAACGCCATCCTCATGGCGCTGTTCGTGATGGCGCTGTTCTGGCACGCGAAGCTCGGCCTCCAGGTGGTGATCGAAGACTACGTGCACAACCGCGCCGTCGAGCTCACGCTGCTGGTGCTCAACATCCTCCTCTGCGTGCTCGGCGCGCTGGGATCGCTGTACGCGATCGCCCGCATCGCGCTGCTGGCCTGACAAGACGCCCGAAATGACCAACGCCTACAAGATCACTGAACACAACTACGACATGATCGTGGTCGGGGCCGGCGGCGCCGGCCTCCGCGCCACCTTCGGCCTGGCCCAGAAGGGCCTGCGTACCGCCTGCATCACCAAGGTGTTCCCGACCCGTTCGCACACGGTCGCGGCGCAGGGCGGCATCTCGGCCGCGCTCGGCAACATGGGCGAAGACGACTGGCGCTTCCACTTCTACGACACCATCAAGGGCTCCGACTGGCTGGGCGACCAGGACGCCATCCAGTACATGTGCCGCGAGGCCATCCCCGCGATCATCGAGCTCGAGCACCAGGGCGTGCCGTTTTCGCGAACAGAAGAGGGCAAGATCTACCAGCGTCCCTTCGGCGGCATGACCACGCACTACGGCAAGGGCACCGCCCAGCGCACCTGCGCCGCGGCCGACCGTACCGGCCACGCCATGCTGCACACGCTGTACCAGCAGTCGCTGGCGCACAAGGCCGAGTTCTTCATCGAGTATTTCGCGCTCGACCTGATCATGGACGAGGAGGGCGCCTGCCGCGGCGTGCTTGCCATCGACATGGCCGAGGGCACGCTGCACCTGTTCCGCGCCCAGGGCACGGTGCTGGCCACCGGCGGCTACGGCCGCGCCTATTTTTCCGCAACGTCCGCCCATACCTGCACCGGCGACGGCGGCGGCATGGCGCTGCGCGCCGGGCTTGGCCTGCAGGACATGGAGTTCGTGCAGTTCCATCCCACCGGCATCTACGGCGCCGGCTGCCTGATCACCGAGGGCGTGCGCGGCGAAGGCGGCATCCTGCGCAATTCCAACGGCGAACGCTTCATGGAGCGCTACGCGCCCAACGCCAAGGACCTCGCCAGCCGCGACGTCGTCAGCCGCTCGATGACCATCGAGATCCGCGAAGGCCGCGGCGTCGGCGAGCACAAGGACCACATCCACCTCGACCTGACCCATCTCGATCCCAAGGACATCCACGAGAAGCTTCCGGGCATCTCGGAGTCCGCGCGGATCTTTGCCGGCGTCGACGTCGAGAAGCAGCCGATCCCGGTCATCCCCACCGTGCACTACAACATGGGCGGCGTGCCGACCAACTACCACGGCGAAGTGGTGCAGCTGAAGGACGGCAACCCGGATTCCGTGGTGCCGGGCCTGTACGCCATCGGCGAGGCCGCCTGCGTCTCGGTGCACGGCGCCAACCGCCTGGGCTCGAACTCGCTGCTGGACCTGGTGGTGTTCGGCCGCGCGGTGGCCAACCGCTGCGCCGAGACCATCAAACCCGGCGCGCCGCACAAGCGCCTGGCCACCGATGCCTGCGACAAGGCGCTGGCCAACCTCGACAAGCTGCGACATGCCAACGGTGATACGCCGACGGCGGTGATCCGCGACAACATGCAGCGCACCATGCAGGCTGACGCTGCGGTGTTCCGCACCGGCGAGACCCTGGCCGAGGGCGTGGCGAAGATCCGCGACATCCACGCCTCGTTCGCCGACGTCAAGGTCAGCGACCGCTCGCTGGTCTGGAACTCGGACCTGATCGAGACCATGGAGCTGCAGAACCTGCTCGGCCTGTCGCTGGCCACCATCGTGTCTGCGGAAAACCGCAAGGAATCGCGCGGCGCACACGCACGCGAGGACTTCCCGGACCGAAACGACGCCGAATGGCAGAAGCACTCGCTGACCTGGGTGGACGAGGCGGGCAACACCCGCATCGACTACCGCCCGGTGCACATGTACACGCTCGACGACGAGGTCGAAGTCGTCCCGCCCGTTGCGCGCGTCTACTAGGATCGAAGCAGATGGCTGAATTTTCCCTCCCCAGGAACTCCAGGGTCCACAAGGGCAAGCACTTCGCCGCACCCGCCGGGTCGTCACGCGTGCGCGAGTTCAAGGTCTACCGCTGGAGCCCGGACGACAGCGAAAACCCGCGCACCGACACCTACGAGGTCGACCTCGACAAGTGCGGGCCGATGGTTCTCGACGCGCTGATCAAGATCAAGAACGAGATCGATCCGACGCTGACCTTCCGCAGGTCCTGCCGCGAGGGCATCTGCGGTTCGTGCGCGATGAACATCGACGGCACCAACACGCTGGCCTGCACCAAGGCCATCGACGACTGCGGCAAGGGCGAGGTGCCGATCTACCCGCTGCCGCACATGGAGGTGGTCAAGGACCTGGTTCCTGACCTGACCCACTTCTACGCCCAGTACGCCTCCATCCAGCCCTGGATCCGCACCCAGAGCTCGCCGCCGCCGGACCGCGAGCGCCTGCAGTCGAAGGAGGACCGCGCCAAGCTCGACGGCCTGTACGAGTGCATCCTGTGCGCCTGCTGCAGCACCGCGTGCCCCAGCTACTGGTGGAACGGCGATCGCTACCTCGGCCCCGCGATCCTGCTCCAGGCCTACCGCTGGATCGTCGACTCCCGCGACGAAGACACCGGTGCGCGACTCGACGACCTCGAGGACCCGTTCAAGCTCTACCGCTGCCACACCATCATGAACTGCACGCGGACCTGCCCGAAGGGGCTCAACCCCGCCAAGGCCATCAGCGAGATCAAGCAGCTGATGCTGGCCCGGCAGGTCTGATCCACACCGCGCCGGCAGCCGCCGGCGCGTTCGTATCCGGGGGAGCGATGACAAGCAACCTGATCCTGTGGCCCGCCGTGGTCCTGGTCGCGCTGACCTTCGTGGTGGCCGTGGTGATGTACCGCCGGCGCGTGGCGGTGATGAAGCGCGAGCGCGTGCATCCGCAGTCGGTGGCGCTGTCGGCGCAGATCGCGCAGCGGCTCACCGATACCCGCGCGTCCGACAACTACCGCAACCTGTTCGAACTGCCGGTGCTGTTCTATTTCGCGGTCGCCGTGGCGATCGCCGCCGGTGTGCGCGATCCATGGGTGCTCGGGCTGGCCTGGGGCTTTGTCGCGTTGCGCATCGTGCACAGCGCGATCCACTGTGGCTACAACAAGGTCATGCATCGCTTCCAGGTCTTCATTGCCGGCTTCTTCGTGCTGGCGCTGCTGTGGATCCGCCTGGCCTGGTACCTGTTCCAGGTATGAGCAGGCCCGTCGACACGCCCATCGCCGACGACGAAGCCGAGTTCCGCCGCCTGCGCTGGCGCTGCCGGCGCGGCATGCGCGAGCTGGACCAGCTGCTCGAGCGCTGGCTCGACCGCGAATGGCGTCAATCCCCGACGGCCGAGCGCGAGGTCTTCCTGCGGCTGCTGGACAGCGAGGACGATAGGCTGTGGAAATGGTTCCTCGGCCACCAACGCCCGGATGACGACGCCCTCGATGCCCTGGTCGGCAGGATCCGCGCCCTGCCGCATTGACTGGCGGCCATCGCGCTGGCCTCCGGCGATCCTGATACTGCTGGGCGTGCTTGCGCCGGTCGCAGTGCTGGCCAGCGAGATGCCGCGCCCGGCGGCCTGGCTGCTGGCCGCGGCCGCGGCGCTGCAGGGCCTGCATTCGGCCATGCGCGAGTGGCGACGGGTCCCGCGCAGCCTGCTGTTCACCGCCGATGGCGGCCTGCTGGTCGATGAGGTCGACGTGACCGGCGTCCAGCTGCACTGGCGCGGCCCGCTCGCTTTCCTTTCCTGGCGCGATGCCGCCGGCCGCCGCCGGCGCCTGGCCTGGTGGCCCGATACCCTGCCGCCGCGCTGGCGTCGTGAACTCCGGCTGGCCGTCGACAGGCTGCCCGCTGCGCGCGCGGGGCCATCGGTGGCACCATAGCGGTCTTAAAGCCGGCGAGACCCGATGTTCAAACCACTGCCTGTCGCCATCGGCCTGCGCTATCTCCGCGCCAAGCGCCGCAACGGCTTCATCTCCTTTATTTCGCTGGCCTCCATCCTCGGCATCGCCATCGGCGTGACCGCGCTGATCACCACGCTTGCGGTGATGAGCGGGTTCCAGCGCGAGATCCGCGACCGCATGCTGCAGATGACGCAGCACGCCACCGTCAGCGCCCACGGCGAACCGATGCAGGACTGGCAGCGCGCGGTCGATGCGGCGATGGCCGATCCGCGCGTCGCCGGCGCCGCGCCCTACATCTCCACCGAAGGCCTGCTTTCGGGCAAGCGCCGCGAGCCGGCCATGGTCCGCGGCATCACGCCGGCCGACGAGGCCAAGGTCTCGGTGCTGGGCGAGCGCATGGTCGAAGGCAGCCTCGATTCGCTGACTCCGCGCAGCTACAACATCGTGCTTGGCCGCGAGCTGGCGGCGTGGCTTGGCGTGCGCACCGGCGACAGCGTGGTGGTCACCACCGATTTCCAGGCCACGCCGATGGGCGCGGTGCCGCAGCTCAAGCGCTTCACCGTCAGCGGCGTGTTCGAGGCCGGCTACCAGGAGTTCGACAAGGGCCTGGCCGTGGTCAACATCGAAGACCTGCAGCGCCTGCTGCGGATGGGCGAGGGCGTGACCGGCGTGCGCCTGCACATGCACGACATGGACCAGGCCTATGCGGTCGCGCGCGAGCTCGCGCTGAAGCTTGAAGGCCCGTACATGGTCAGCGACTGGACCATGGAGAACGCGCACCTGTTCCGCGCGCTGAAGCTCGAAAAGACCATGATCGCGATCCTGCTGTCGCTGATCATCGCCATGGGCGCCTTCAATCTGGTGTCATCCCAGGTGATGCTGGTCACCGACAAACAGTCCGACATCGCCATCCTGCGCACCCTGGGGCTGACGCCGGGCGGGGTGATGCAGGTCTTCATGGTGCAGGGTTCGCTGATCGGCGTGTTCGGCACCGTGCTTGGCGTGGTCGGCGGCGTGGCGCTGACGCTCAACCTCGAGCGCATCCTGAAGCTGATCGAAGCCGTGACCGGCGCCGAGCTGATGCCGGCCGACGTCTACTACATCACCGGGCTTCCGACCGACCTGAGTACGCAGGACATCGTGATCGTGGCCCTGGTCGCCCTGGCCATGGCCTTCCTGGCCACCATCTACCCGGCGCGGCGTGCGGCGCGCACCGACCCGGCGGAGGCGTTGCGCTATGAGTGAGCGGGCAGGGAAGGGCGTGCAGGCGCGCGGGGGTGCCGGTGCGGTCGACATGGCAGAGCGCCATGCCGACGAAGTCGTGGGCGCCGGGGCCTTGGGCAAGACCTATGCCGAAGGCCGGATGCACACGCCGGTGTTCGATGGCCTCGACCTGTCGGTATCGGCCGGCGAGACCGTGGCGATCCTCGGCGCATCGGGCGCCGGCAAGAGCACCTTGCTGCATCTCCTCGGCGGCCTGGATACGCCGACCGCCGGCGAGGTCTACGTCACCGGCCAGCGCATGAGCGCGCTGTCCGACGCCGAGCGCGGCCGCCTGCGCAACCGCGCGCTGGGCTTCGTCTACCAGTTCCACCACCTGCTGCCCGAGTTCAGCGCGCTCGAGAACGTGATCCTGCCGGTGCTGCTGTCGGGTGCCGGCGTCGCAGAGGCGTCCGCCCGCGCGCGCGTACTGCTGGAGTCCGTCGGCCTTGGCCATCGCCTCGAGCACAAGCCCGGCGAACTTTCCGGCGGCGAACGCCAGCGCGCCGCCGTCGCCCGCGCCCTGGTCAACCGCCCCGCCTGCGTGCTCGGCGACGAACCCACCGGCAACCTCGACGAAAAGACCGCCGCCACCGTGTTCGAACTGATGCTCGAACTCAACCGCGCCGAACGCACCAGCCTGGTCCTGGTCACCCACGACCGCCGCCTCGCCCGCAGGCTCGACCGCGTCCTCGAACTCCACGAAGGCAAACTCCGCGAGATCGCCCCCGCCTCCGCCTGAAAATTCCATTTTTTGGGGGGGGGGACGCCTACTCGGCGTGAGCGGCCACGTTGTGGGAGCCGTGAATCTGTAGGAGCCGTCGATCTGTGGGAGCCGTCGATCTGTGGGAGCGGCTATAGCCGCGATCAACCTTGCCGAGATCGCGGCTATAGCCGCTCCCACAGGTACGCGTGAATCCCCTTCAACCGGCCCCGCCACCATTGGCGCAGATAACTGTTGTGGCCTTGCCACCTTGGCGCAGATGCCTTTTGTGGCGTTGCCATTCTTGGTGTAAATGCCTTCTGTGGGAGCGGCTATAGCCGCGATCAACTTTGCCGAAATCGCAGCTATAGCCGCTCCCACGAAATCCCGACACCGATGTCGGGGAAGCTGCCGCTGCCACCCCGACGCGGAAGCGTCAGCCTAGGCCCATGCCCAGGCCACGCTCCCAAACCCTTCGTCGCGGACGCTGGTCCGAAGCCGGCAACATCTATCTCCTCACCTTCGTCACGGATCGACGTCGTCCG
This sequence comes from Luteimonas changyuni, assembly GCF_039548395.1. Classification (NCBI taxonomy): domain Bacteria; kingdom Pseudomonadati; phylum Pseudomonadota; class Gammaproteobacteria; order Lysobacterales; family Lysobacteraceae; genus Luteimonas; species Luteimonas changyuni. The sequence continues at coordinate 31,003 of NZ_JBCLUZ010000026.1, read as the reverse complement.
TGGTTCAGCGATTGGGATCCTGCGTCGCGCATCTCAGGTGCCCTTGCCGACGGCGCAGCCTGGGCCGGCTCCAGGCTATTGTGCTGGGTGCTGATGCCCGATCACTGGCACGGCGTACTCGAGCTGGGCGAGCGCGAATCCCTGTCCCGCAGCGCCGGTCGGGCGAAAGCCCTTGCAACGCGCACATGGAAGCCCCGGGATGGCAGTCGCCTGTGGCAGCCCGGCTTCCATGACCGCGCGTTGCGCGCAGAAGATGACCTTCTTGCCGTCGCCCGCTACGTCGTCGCCAACCCTATCCGCGCGGGCCTGTCGCGCAGCTTCGGGGGCTATCCCTATTGGGATGCGATCTGGGCAAGCCCCGATCCCGACTCTGCCGCATGACCCGGGACGATCAGGCCGAGGCCATCGCGGCCATGGCCGCTGCCACGGAGGGGCTTTGCTCTGATGGAGATCAGCGGCTCCGGCCTGCGGCCACCACCGCTCCCAGGGACGAACCCTCCTGTGGGAGCGGCTACAGCCGCGATTCCGACCCCGCCAATCGCGGCCATGGCCGCTCCCACGAACCCTCTTGTGGGAGCGGCTATAGCCGCGATTTCGACCACGCCAATCGCGGCCATGGCCGCTCCCACAAAGGCCCAGCGAGCACAGCTATAGCTGCTTCTGCTTCGGCTTCTGCTTCTGCTTCTGCACCTGCTTCTACGTCTGTGTCTGCGGTTGTCCCTGTTGCTCCTGTGTCTGTAGTTGCTCCGGCATTCGGGGTGGGGGTGGCGGGGGCGCTGGTTCTGGGGGCGTTTGGCTGTCTGCGGCTTACGGCTTTGCCGGCGACGGCCCTGTTTGCGGCCTTGCTGCTCGTGGGGCTTGCCGGTTGGTGGGGCTTGCGGAGCCGCTGGCGCTGGGGCGGGGCGGCGTTGGCCGGGTTCGCGCTCTGCGGCCTGCATGCGGCGGCGTCGCTGGGTGCGCAGCTGCCGGCGGAGCATGAGCGGGCGGACTTCAGCGTCAGCGGTCGCGTCATCGGTCTGCCCGAAACCGAGCTGCGGCGCACGCGCTTCCTGCTCCGCGTCGATGACGATCCGGCGCTTCCTGAATTCCTGCGCGGAGCGAAGCTGCGCCTGTCCTGGTACGAAAACGACTGGTCGGACGAACCCACGCGGCGCCACGAGCTGCGGCCTGGCGCGCGCTGGCGGCTGCAGCTGCGCCTGCGCGCGCCGCGCGGGCTGCGCAACCCGGGTGGCTTCGACAGCGAGCGCCACGCGATGGCCGCGCGCATCGCCGCCACCGGCTATGTCCGCGAGCAGGCGACGGCGGAGCAGCTGGCTCCGCCGCGCGGCATCGACGGCTGGCGCGACCGCATCGCGACCCGCATCGACCAGGCCGTACCCGGCGCTTCCTCGCGCTACGTGCGCGCGCTGGCACTGGGCGATACCCGCGGTCTGGCCGACACCGACTGGGAGCTTCTGCGTGCGACCGGGCTGACCCATCTGATCGCGATTTCCGGTTTCCACGTCGGCCTGGTCGCAGGCTTCTTCGCCCTGCTCGGGGCAGGCGTGTGGCGCCTGTTTCCGGCGCTGTGCACGGTCGTTCCGAGGCCGCAGGCCGCGGCCGCCGCGGCCTTCCTCGGCGCGCTGGGCTACGCCGCCGTCGCCGGCTTCGCCCTGCCCACGGTGCGCACGGTGCTGATGATCGCGGTGGTGGTCGCGGCGCGGCTGTCACGGCGCCCGCTGCGGATCGCCGAGTCGCTGGCGCTGGCCGGGATCGCGATCGTTCTGGTCGATCCGCTGGCGCTGCTTTCGCCCGGCTTCTGGCTCAGCTTCGGCGGCGTGGCCTGGCTGCTGTGGTGCCTGCCGCAGGCCGGCGGCAGGCCGCTGCGCGACTTCCTCTCGGCCCAGTGGGTGGCCACCCTTGGCCTGCTGCCGATGACGGCCATCCTCTTCGGCCAGGCCTCGCTTGCCGGTCCGTTCGCCAACCTGGTGGCGATCCCGTGGTGGAGCCTGGTGGTGGTGCCGCTGTCGCTGGTCGGCACCGCGCTGGAAGGCCTGCATCCCGGCTGGGGAAGCGGCGCCTGGCGTCTGTCGGCCCGGGCCTTCGATCTTTCGTGGCCGCTGTTCGAGCGCCTTGGCAGCAGCCCGCTGGCGTTGTGGTGGCTCCCCGAGGCCCGCTGGTTCGCGCTGCCGATGGCGATGTTCGCCGCGTTCTGGATCCTGCTGCCGCGCGGCGTGCCGGGCAAGCCGCTGGCGCTGCTGCTGTGGCTGCCGCTGCTGTGGCCCGACCGCCAGCTGCCGCGGCATGGCGAAGTCGAGCTGGTGGTGCTGGACGTGGGGCAGGGCATGTCGCTGCTGGCGCGCACCGCCGGCCACGCCATGCTGTTCGACATGGGCCCTGCCATCCGCGATGGCTACGATGCCGGCGAGCGCGCCGTGGTGCCGGCGCTGCATGCGCTGGGCGTGCGCCGGATCGATGCGATGGTGGTGAGCCATGGCGATGCCGACCATGCCGGCGGACTCGATGCCGTGCGCCGGCGCTTTCCGACGAAGCGACTGCTGGCGCCCGAGGGCGTGGAGATCGACGGCGCATCGACCTGCCTCGCCGGCAGCGGCTGGCAGCGGGACGGCGTCAGCTTCCGCTTCCTGCACCCGCCGCTGCACTTCCCCTACCTGCGCAACGAATCCAGCTGCGTGCTGCGCATCGAGACCGCCCACGGCAGCGTGCTGCTGCCCGGCGACATCGGCGAGCCGGTCGAGGAGCGCCTGGTGGGGCGCGTGCCGCAGGATCTGCCGGTGGACGTGGTGGTGGTGCCGCACCACGGGTCCAGGCATTCGTCGACGACGGGCTTCGTGGCCGCGACCTCGCCGCGGCTGGCGCTGGTATCGGCCGGGCATGGGAACCGGTTTGGCCATCCCGATGCGGACGTGGTCGAGCGCTGGCAGGCCGCGGGGGCGCGCGTGCTCGAAACCCCGGCCGCGGGTGCGCTGCGCATCCGCATCGGCGGGGCCGGGCTGGAGGCCGAAGCGGAGCGTGACCGCCGTCGCCGTTTCTGGGACGCCGAGCGGTTGTGGGAGCAGCTATAGCTGTGATGCCGCAGCGCCTGGCGACTTTGCACCGTCCAGGCAGACCGATCGCAGCTATAGCTGCTCCCACAAAGGCGGGCTGCTGCCACAGGGCCGGGCTGCTTCCACAGGTCGCAGCTATAGCGGCTGCCACAGGTCGCAGCTATAGCTGCTCCTACAGGTTGCGGCCATGGCTGCTCCTACGGGCGGGGGTTGTGGCGGTATCCTATGGGCCCTGTTTCCCGGGCCCCCCGGCCCCTGGAGTGATGCGTGCTGGAACTGGTCAAGGCGGGCGGCTGGCCGATGCTGCCGCTGCTGCTGCTGTCGGCGGTGGCGCTGGCGATCATCGTTGAACGCTTCTGGACGCTGCGTCGCAACCAGATGCTGCCGGCCGGCCTCGGCCGCGAGGTGCGCGACTGGGTCGGGCGTGGCGGACAGCTGGATCCGGCGCACATCGAATCGCTGCGCGGCAACTCGCCGCTGGGCGCGCTGCTGGCCAGCGTGCTCGACATGCGCAACCACCCGCGCGAGGAAATGCGCGAGCGCGTCGAGGACGTCGGCCGCCACCAGGCGCACCGCATGGAGCGCTACCTCAACGCGCTCGGCACCATTGCCGGCATCGGTCCGCTGCTGGGCCTGTTCGGCACCGTGGTCGGCATGATCCAGATGTTCCTCGGCATCATGGATGTCGGCATGGGCGAGATGAACGAGCTCGCCGGCGGCATCGGCAAGGCCCTGGTCTGCGCCGCCGCGGGCATGGTGGTGGCGGTGCCGGCGCTGATGTTCCACCGCTTCTTCCGCGGCCGCATCGACGGCTACATCGTCGCCATGGAGCACGAGGCAATCGCGCTGATGGACGTGCTGGATCCGCGCAGCCGCCCGGCCAGGGGCTGAGCCACACATGCGCATCCGCGACCGCCGCGCCGAGGACATCCCCGAGATCAACCTCGTGCCGCTGATCGACGTGATCCTGGTGCTGATCATCTTCTTCGTGGTCACCACCACCTTCGACACCCGTTCGATGCTGAAGCTCGAACTTCCGCGCGCCGACGCCCGCGCCGCCGACAGCGAGCAGCCTTCGCTGAGCGTGCTGGTGAATGCCGAGGGCCGCTACTTCATCGATGACCGCGAGGCGCTGCGCACCGACGTCGAGTCGATCAAGGCCACGATCCTTGAAGTCGCCGGCGAAGACCGCGAGCGCCCGGTGCTGCTGCGCGCCGACGCCCGCACCCCGCACCAGGCGGTGGTGACGGCGATGGACGCGCTGGGCCAGCTCGGCTTCCGCCGCATTTCGATCGCGACCGCGCCCGAGGCCGGCGGCGCCGTCGTGCAGGATCCCGCGCGGTGAGCCGCGCAGGCGGACGGGACCCGTCACAGCCGCAGGCCCCGGCCGCCGAAGGCGCATCGGCTGCCGCGCCGTCCGCCACCAGGCCGGCTGCACCCGCGCCCTCGGTCTGGCAGACCTACCGCCGCCTGCTCGGCCACACCATCAACTACCGGCCGCTGCTGATCGTGGCGATGGTCGGCATGGTGATCGAGGCCGCGGCCGGCGCCGCCTTCGTCTGGCTGATGGAGCCGCTCACCAACCAGGGCTTCGTCGATCCCGACCCGGACATGGCGCTGATCCTGCCGCTGGCGATCATCGGCCTGTTCCTGCTGCGCGGCGCGGCGACCTTCTGCACCGACTACGGCATCGCGCGGGTGGGCCGCAGCGTGGTGCGCGACCTGCGCGAGCTGGTGCTGGGCAAGTACCTGCGCCTGCCCAGCAGCCGCTTCGACACCGAAGCCGTGCCGCAGATGGTCAGCCGGCTCAACTTCGACACCGAGCAGGTCACACAGGCCAGCGCCGACGCGCTGAAGATGCTCATCGCCGACGGCCTGACCATCGTCTTCCTGTTCGGGCTGATGCTCTGGACCAGCGTCAAGGTGACGCTTGCGATGATCCTGATCGCGCCGCTGATCGGGGTGCTGGTCTGGTACGTGGGCGGGCGCTACCGGCGCATCAGCCGTGGCATCCAGACCGGCATGGGCGACCTGGCGCACAGCGCCGAGCAGTCGCTGGCCGCGCAGCAGGACGTCAAGGTGCACGGCGCGCAGGCCTTCGAGCAGGGCCGGTATTCGAAGCTCGCCAACCGCGTGCTCGGCCTGAACATGAAGGTCGAGGCCACGCGCGCGGCGTCCTCGGCGCTTGTGCAGATCCTGGCGGCGCTGGCGCTGGCGGCGATCGTCTGGGTGGCGATCCGCGAATCGCTGGCGGGGCAGCTGAATCCCGGCGAGTTCATCAAGCTGATGACGGCGATGATGGGCATCATCCCGTCCCTGCGGCGCATCACCAACGTGCAGAGCGTGCTCGGCCGCGGCGTGGCCGCCGCCGAGCGCCTGTTCGCGATCCTCGATGACGAAGAGGAGGACGACCGCGGCCGCCACAAGGTCGAGCGCGTGCGCGGCGAACTGGTGTTCGAGGGCGTCGGCCTGCGCTACCGCAGCGGCGAGGGCAGCGCGCTGGATGACGTGAGCTTCCGCGCCGCGCCCGGCACCGTCACCGCCATCGTCGGCCGCTCGGGCAGCGGCAAGACCAGCCTGGTGCGCCTGGTGCCGCGCTTCTACGAGCCCAGCGCCGGCCGCATCACCCTCGACGGCGTGCCGCTGGGCGACTACCCGCTGGCCGACCTGCGCCGGCAGATCGCACTCGTCGGCCAGCGCGTGGCGCTGTTCGACGACACCGTCGCCGCCAACATCGCCTACGGCATCGACGCGCCGCTTGAGTCCATCCGCGCCGCCGCCGAGGCCGCCAACGCCTGGGAGTTCATCGAACGCCTGCCGCAGGGCCTGGACACGCCGATCGGCGAGAACGGCTCGCTGCTGTCGGGCGGCCAGCGCCAGCGCCTGGCGATTGCGCGCGCGATCCTGCGCGATGCGCCGATCCTGATCCTCGACGAGGCCACCGCCGCGCTCGACACCGAGTCCGAACGCCTGGTGCAGGACGCGCTGCAGCGGCTGATGCCCGACCGCACCACGCTGGTGGTCGCGCATCGCCTGTCGACCATCGAGCACGCCGACCAGGTGCTGGTGTTCGACCAGGGCCGGATCGTGGAGCAGGGCACCCATGCCCAACTGCTGGCGCAGGGCGGGCTGTATGCGCACCTGCACGCGATGCAGTTCCGCGACGGCGGTGCCGCATGAGTCGTCGCGAAACTCCGCGCTGGTGGTACGACGGCGGCCGCGTGCCGCTGTGGGCGCACGCGGTGTCGCGCGTGTACGCCGCGCTGGTCGCGCTGCGCGTGCGCCTGTACCGCATCGGCCTGCTGCGCAAGCACCGGATCAAGGTGCCGGTAGTCGTGGTCGGCAACCTGGTCGCCGGCGGCAGCGGCAAGACGCCGCTGACCATCGCCATCGTCGAACGCCTGCGCGCCGAAGGCTGGAATCCCGGCGTCGCCACCCGCGGCTACGGCCGTGCGGACGCGTCGAAGCCGCTGTGGGTCCAATCCAACACGCCAGCGGCGCAGGGCGGTGACGAGCCGGTGCTGATCGCGCGCCAGTCCGAAGCCCGCGTGCGCGTCGACCGCGACCGCGTCGCCGCCGCGCGCGCGCTGGCCGCCGCCGGCTGCGACATCGTGGTCTGCGACGACGGCCTGCAGCACTACGCGCTGGCGCGCGATATCGAGATCGAAGTCATCGACGGCCGCCGCCGCCACGGCAACGGCCTGCCAATCCCTGCCGGCCCCATGCGCGAGGCCGCCGCACGCGCCGCTGCCTGCGACTTCCGCATCCTCAACGCCGGCAGCGATCCCGACATCGCCGCCGGCTTTGGCGAATGGCCGATGTGGCTCGCCCCCGGCGACGCCGTGCCCCTGCTTGGCGGCCGCGGCCTGCCGCTGTCGGCCTTCGCCGGCCGGCGCGTGCACGCGGTGGCCGGCATCGGCGACCCGGAGCGTTTCTTCGACATGCTGCGCGCGCTGGACATCGCCGTGGTCCCGCACGCCTTCCCCGACCACCACGCCTATGTCGAAGGCGACCTGCGCTTCGGCAGCGACCTGCCGGTGCTGATGACCGCCAAGGACGCCGTGAAGTGCGCCGCCTTCGTCACCGAAAAGCACTACGCCGTCCCCGTGCGCGCCGAACTCCCCGAAGCCTTCTGGGTCGCCCTGCTGGCCAGGCTCGCCCCCGCCTGAATCTGTGGGAGCGGCTATAGCCGCGATCGGGACAGCGGCTGTGGGAGCGGCTTTTGTGGGAGCGGCTACAGCCGCGATCGGGACAGTTCGAATTCGCAGCTATAGCTGCTCCTACAAAAGCGCTGCAGCAGTATCTGTAGGAGCAGCTATAGCTGCGATCGGGGCGCCTCGGAATCGCGGCTATAGCCGCTCCCACAAAAGCGCTGCAGCAGTATCTGTGGGAGCAGCTATAGCTGCGATCGGGGCGCCTCGGAGTCGCGGCTGTAGCCGCTCCCACAAAAGCTGGGCGCCTCGGATTCGCAGCTATAGCTGCTCCTACAAAAGCGCTCTTGCGGGGCGAAGCGGGGCACAATCGGGGGCATGATCAGGCAATCCTTCGTCGTCGCCATTCCCGCGCGCTTCGCCGCCTCGCGCCTCCCGGGCAAGCCCCTGCGCCTGCTCGCGGGCGAGCCGCTGGTCCTCCACGTCGCCCGCCGCGCGCTGGCCGCCGGTGCCGATGCGGTCTGGGTGGCCGCTGATGACGAGCGCATCGCCGAGGCGCTCGCCGACAGCGGCGTCCGCATCGCCATGACCTCGCCCGGGCACGCCTCCGGCAGCGACCGCCTGGCCGAGTGCGCCGCCATCGCCGGCTGGTCCGACGACACCGTGGTGGTGAACCTGCAGGGCGACGAACCCTTCGCGCCCGCCGCCGGCATCCGCGCCGTGGCCGCGGCGCTGGTTGAATCCGGGGCCGAGATGGCGACCCTCGCCACGCCGGTGGACGCCGCCGCCACGCTCGCCGATCCCAATGCGGTCAAGCTGGTCCGCGCCGCCAGCGGCGACGCCCTGTACTTCAGCCGCGCGCCGATCCCCTGGCCGCGCGACGCCTGGTCCACCGCCGAAGGCCGGGCCGCGCTGCCCGCCGGCGGCCACTGGCTGCGGCACATCGGCATCTATGCCTACCGCGCCGGCTTCCTGAAGCGCTTCGCGGCGCTGCCGCCCACGCCGCTGGAGCAGGCCGAATCGCTGGAACAGCTGCGCGCCCTCGAGCATGGCCACCGCATCGCCGTCGCCCTGTCGCCGGAGCCGTTTCCGCCCGGCGTGGATACGCCGGAAGACCTGGCGCGCGCCGAACTGCGCTTCGCCGCCGCCCACTCGGCCCATGCCGACCACAGCGACTACTGACCGCTTACGCTCACCGCTGCCCACCGCCCGCCACGCCTCAATTCCCCGAAGGCTTCAAGTAAGATCCAGACATGCAGGCCGCACCCGAATTCCCGCCAGGCATCGACTGGCTCAACACCACCGAACCGCTGCGCATGTCCCATCTGCGCGGCCGGGTGACCGCGCTTGCATTCGTCAATGCCGGCTCGGCCTGGTCCAGCCAGACCCTGGTCGACCTCAACCACCTGCGCAACCGCCATCCCGACCGCCTCAACGTGGTCGCGGTGCACGTGCCGCGCTTCGACCACGAGCGCGAGCCGCGGCGCGTGGGCAAGCGCCTGGCGCGCAACAGTTTCGAATTCCCGGTCGGCCACGATGCCGACTGGACGCTGTGGCAGCACTACGGCATCCAGGCCTGGCCCACGGTGGTGCTGATCGATGCCGAAGGCCAGGTGCGCGAGCGCTTCGTCGGCGACGGCCAGCTGCGCGAGATCGACTCCGCCATCAGCCGCCTGCAGGCCGAAGCCACCCCGCGCTCGCTCAACGCCGAACGCATCGAGATGCGCCGCGGCGGCGAACCGCTCCTGCCGCTGCGCTTCCCGGTGGGTCTGGCGTTGTCGGGCAACTATCTGTACGTCGCCGACAGCGGCCACCACCGCGTGCTCGAATGCGACCTCAGCGGCCGCGTGCTGCGCCAGTTCGGCAGCGGCGGCGCCGGCTTCATCGACGGCCCCATGGAGCTTGCCGCCTTCAGCCGGCCGCAGGGACTGTGCATCGAGCGCGACACGCTCTACATCGCCGATACCGGCAACCACGCCGTGCGCCGCATCCAGCTGCGCAGCGGTGACATCGACACCGTGGTCGGCGCCGGCCGCCCCGGGGTGCCGGACGAAGGCCCGGTGACCGATCCGCGGATGGTCGCGCTGGACCAGCCGCGCGCGGTGTCGCTGGCCGCCGGCAAGCTGCACATCGCGACCGCCGGCGACAACCGCGTCTGGTCCTTCGACCTCGGTGCCCCGGCGATGGCGCTCCTGGCCGGCTCCGGCGCGCTGGCCGTGTACGACGGCGCGCGCGAACAGGCCTCGTTCGCCGAACCCGCCTCGCTCGCCGCCGTGCAGCAGCTGGTCTATGTCTGCGATGCCGCAGGCTCCGCGATCCGCTCGGCCAACGTCCGCAGCGGCCAGGTGAGCACGCTGGTGGGCCAGGGCCCTTGGACCCACGGCAGCGACGACGGCGCCCGCGCCAGCGCGCGGCTGCAGCAGCCGCAGGCCATCGCGCTTGACCCCGACGCGCCGGTGCTGTGGATCGCCGACAGCGGCAACGACAGCCTGCGCTCGCTGCGCCTGGGCGGCGGCGAACTCACCACCGTCATCCTGCCGCAGCGCCTGCACGCACCCTGCGGCATGGCCGTGGCCGACGGGGTGGTCTGGATCGCCGACACCGATGCGCACGCCGTGCTTCGCTATGACACCCGGGACGGAAGCCTGAAGCACGTTCCCATCGGCGAATGACCGCGGCCGGCGACCCCCACGCCGCCCCGGACGCCGCGCCCGCCTTCGACGGCAAGGACTTCGTCCGCGGCCTCAGCACGGCACCCGGCGTGTACCGCATGTACGCCGCCGACGACAGCGTGCTCTACGTCGGCAAGGCCGGCGCGCTGAAGAAGCGCGTGGCCAGCTATTTCAGCGCCAGCCCCAAGAACGCGCGCACCGCCGCGATGCTGTCCCAGGTCGCGCGCATGGAGGTCACGGTCACCCGCACCGAGGCCGAAGCGCTGCTGCTGGAAAACCAGCTCATCAAGTCGCTCAAGCCGCGCTACAACGTGCTGCTGCGCGACGACAAGAGCTACCCCTACCTGCTGCTGACGCGCGAGGACTGGCCGCGCATCGCACTCCACCGCGGCCCGCAATCGGTGCCCGGCCGCTACTACGGCCCGTACTCCAGCGTGGTCGCCGTGCGCGAAACGCTGAACCTGCTGCACAAGCTGTTCAAGCTGCGCAGCTGCGAGGACAGCGTCTTCAAGAACCGCACGCGGCCCTGCCTGCAGTACCAGATCGGCCGCTGCAGCGCGCCCTGCGTGGGCCTGGTGGAGGCCGCCGAATACGAAGCCGCCGTGCGCCGCGTGCGCATGTTCCTTGAAGGCCACAGCGACGAGCTGCTGGACGAACTCGGCGCCTCGATGGAGGCCGCAAGCGTTCGCCTGGACTTCGAAAACGCCGCCCGCCTGCGCGACACCCTCGCCAGCCTGCGCAGCATGCAGGCCCGCCAGTACGTCGACGGCCACGCCGCGGATCTCGACGTGCTCGCCATCGCCATGCAGGGCGCCAATGCCTGCGTGCTGCTGCTCGCCTTCCGCGACGGCCGCAACTTCGGCACCCGCGCCTTTTTCCCGAAGACCAACGGCGTCGACGAGCCGGCCGAAGTGCTGGCCGCCTTCGTCGCCCAGTACTACATCGCGCACCAGCCGCCGCGCGAGATCGTGCTCGACCGGGTGATCGACGATGTGGCCCTGCTTGAAGAAGCCTTCGCCCTGCAGGCCGGCCACAAGGTCACGCTCAAGACCAGCGTCCGCGGTGAGCGCGCCGGCTATCTCGACCTGGCCCGCCGCAACGCCGAGAACTCGCTGGCCACCCAGCTCGGCAGCCAGGCCGCGCAGGCCGCGCGCGCCGAATCGCTGCGCGAACTGCTGGGCCTGGCCGAGCCGGCAAAGCGCATCGAGTGCTTCGACATCAGCCACACCATGGGCGAGGCCACCGTTGCCTCCCAGGTGGTGTTCGATGCCGAAGGCCCGGTGCGCGGCCAGTACCGCCGCTACAACATCAGCGGCATCGAGCCCGGCGACGACTACGCCGCCATGCACCAGGCCCTGACCCGCCGCTTCAAGCGCGCCGCCGGCAACGACGACGCCGTGCTGCCCGAGCTGCTGCTGATCGATGGCGGGGCAGGGCAGGTGTCCCAGGCCAGGGCGGTGCTGGCCGAACTCGGCATTCCCGGCATCACGATCGTGGGCGTGGCCAAGGGCGAAGCGCGCAAGGCCGGCGACGAGACGCTGCTGCTGCCTGACGGCCGCGAGGTGAAGCCCGGCGCCGCGTCGCCCGGTCTGCAGCTGGTGCAGCAGGTGCGCGACGAAGCCCACCGCTTCGCCATCACCGGCCATCGCGGGCGCCGGCAGAAGGCGCGCAGCACCAGCCGGCTGGAAGACATCCCCGGCATCGGCCCGCGCCGGCGTGCGTCGCTGCTCAAGCATTTCGGCGGCCTGGGTGGCCTGCGCGCCGCGGGCGTGGCTGAAATCGCGCGCGTGGAAGGCGTCAATCTCGCGCTCGCCGAACGGATTTACGCCACACTGCACGGCCTGGACGCCCCCGCGCCAGCTGCAACGCGACCCCAGAAGGACCCATGAAGCTCACCCTTCCCACCTGGCTGACCCTGCTCCGCATCCTGCTGATCCCGGTGATGGTGGCGACGTTCTACATGCCCTGGCAGTGGAGCAACTTCGCCACCGCCGGCGTGTTCGGCCTGGCCGCCATCACCGACTGGCTGGACGGCTGGATCGCGCGTCGCTACCGGATGTCGTCGGCCTTCGGCGCCTTCCTCGATCCCGTGGCCGACAAGCTGATGGTCGCCACCGCGCTGTTCCTGATCGTGCAGGGCCATCCCACGCCGTGGATGGCGTTCTGGGCGGCGGTGATCGTGGGCCGCGAGATCGCCGTCTCCGCCCTGCGCGAATGGATGGCCGAACTCGGCCAGCGCGCCACCGTGAAGGTCGCCGCCATCGGCAAGGTCAAGACGGTCGCGCAGATGGTCGCGCTGCTGGCGCTGCTGTACGCCGTCACCCCCGACAAGAGCCCGCCGCGGCCCGAGCCCTGGCTGGGCAACCCCATCTTCCACATCGGCGACTGGATGCTGGCCGTGGCCGCGCTGCTGACCCTCTGGTCGGCCGTCCTCTATCTCCGCGCCGCCTGGCCCGCCCTCAAAGAAGGCGAACACAGCTGAAGTGTTTTTGTGGCGGCTCCCACCGGTTGGGTATTGACAGACTTTTTCTTCTGCCTAAAATAGCCGGCTCAACGCGGGAATAGCTCAGTTGGTAGAGCACGACCTTGCCAAGGTCGGGGTCGCGAGTTCGAGTCTCGTTTCCCGCTCCAGTTTTTGACAAGGCCCCGGAAACGGGGTCTTGTTGTGTCAGGGCCGGCAATTCGCTTGGCGCCAGTTTTACGTGGGCCTCATGGCAGAGTGGTCATGCAGCGGACTGCAAATCCGCGTACGCCGGTTCGATTCCGACTGAGGCCTCCATACAAAAAGCCGCCCCCGAGGCGGTTTTTTTGTTTGCAGATCGCCTATGTAGCAGCAGCTCTTTGTGGGAGCAGCTATAGCTGCTCCCACAAATGCCCTGTCGCGGCGGCGTCACGGGGCGGTGGTAAAGTGCCGCCCCCACCGCGCCGCCAACGGATTGTGCACGCGTGTATGACCTTCACTGCCACCTGCTGCCGGCCATCGACGACGGCGCCACCGATCTCGCCATGTCGCTTGCAATGGCGCGCATGGCCGTGGCCGACGGCATCACGCTGACCGCCTGCACCCCGCACATCTATCCCGGCCTGTACGAAAACACCGGCCCCGGCATCCGCGCCGCGATCAGCGCGCTGCAGGCCGAGCTCGACCGCGAAGGCATCGCGCTCAAGCTTGTGGAAGGCGCCGACGTGCACCTCGACCACAACCTGGTCGCCGGCATCCGCAGCGGGCACATCCCGACCATCGCCGGCTCGCGCTACCTGCTGTTCGAACCGCCGCACCACGTCGCCCCGCCGCGGCTGGAAGAGACGCTGTTCGAACTCATGGCCGCCGGCTATGTGCCCGTGATCACCCATCCCGAGCGCCTGACCTGGGTCGAACAGCACTACGAGACCTTCGTCCGCCTGGCCCACCGCGGCAGCTGGATCCAGGTCACCGCGGGCGCCCTGACCGGCCGCTACGGCCGCCGCGCGAAGCACTGGGGCGAGAAGTTCGTCGGCGAAGGCCACTGCCACATCCTCGCCACCGACGCCCATCACCCCACGCGCAGGCCGCCGTTGCTGGCCGAAGCACGCGAAGCCGCGGCCGTCCTGGTGGGCGCTGAAGAGGCTGATCACATGGTGAATACGCGGCCCGCGGGCATCGTGGCCAATGCTGCACCGGATACACTGCCCCCGTTGAAGGCGCCAGCGCCCGTCGCACCGCGCCGCGGCCTGCTGGCCCGGTTCTTGCGTCAAGCCTGATTTGCCCCGATCCGCCGACTCGCCCCGATCCGCCCGCTTTCCGAGGTCCCCCCCATGAAACAAGCCAGCCGATTCCTGATCGCGGCCGTGTTCGCTTTGCTGCTGGGCGCCTGCGCCTCGGGCGGGCGGAGCAACGTCGCCCACGGCATTGACCTGCCGCCGCCGGACACCACCTCCGCATCGGGCGCATACGAAGGCGCGACCGATTACCGCGTGGGTTCGCAGGACCTGCTTGAAATCAGCGTGTTCGGCGTGTCCGAACTCGCGCACCAGGCACGCGTGAACTCCAACGGCATGATCAACGTGCCGCTGATCGGCGGCGTCATGGCCGGCGGCAAGACGGTGCCCGAGCTCGAGAAGGAGCTCGCCGCCAAGTACGCAGATGGCTACCTGCAGAACCCGCAGGTCACCATCTTCATCAAGGAATACACCAGCCAGCGGGTCACCCTGGAAGGCGCGCTGAAGAAGCCCGGCATCTATCCGCTGACCGGCAAGACCTCGCTGCTGCAGGCGGTGGCCATGGCCGGCGGCACCGACGAATTCGCCGATCTCGAGGGCGTGGTGCTGTTCCGCCACGTCAACGGCGAGCGCATGGCCGCGGCCTATGACCTCACCCTGGTGCGCCGCGGCGAGCTCGACGATCCGCAGGTCTTCGGCGACGACGTGATCGTGATCGAGCGTTCCGGCAGCAAGTCGGCGTTCCGCGAGTTCATCCGCTCGGTGCCCGCACTCGGCCTGTTCCTCGCCCTGTAAGCCACCACGCTCCAAGCCCCCAGGTTACGGACAACAGACAGACATGCCAGACGACAATCTTCCGATCCGCCCGGACGGCGACAGGGACCAGCTTCCGGCGCATCGCGCCGATGCGAACCTGCCCGCCACGGCCGGTTCACGCGCGCTTTCCATCGAGATGTTCGACGACAGGCGCGGCGGCGACGAAGACGAGATCGACCTGCTTGCCTACTGGCGCATCCTGGTCAAACGCAAATGGCTGGTGCTGGGCGTGCTGGGCACGGTGGTGGCGCTGGCACTGATCGCCACGCTGATGATGCCGCCGGTGTACCGCGCCACCGCGGTGCTGCAGATCGACCGCGAGTCGGTGCAGATCCTGCAGGCCGAAGGCATGGGCAACGCCGAGGCCGCGGCCCCCGACTTCCTCACCACCCAGTACGAGCTGCTGAAGAGCCGCGCCCTGGCCGAGCGCGTCGCCAACGAGCTCAACATCGACGGCAACACCCTCGAGCGTCTGGACTCCACCGGCTGGTGGCAGCGCGCCACCGGTGCGCTGCGTCCCGAGCAGCAGGCCCAGGCCGATGACGCCGGCGCCGATGCCGCGGCCGAAGGCGAGGGCGACACCGCCGACCAGCTGGTGGACCTGCGCCAGGCCGTCGGCATCGTCCGCGGTGGCCTGACCATCGAGCCGATCCGCAACTCGCGCCTGGTGCGCGTGCATTTCGATTCCACGCTGCCGGCGTTCTCGGCGCGCGTGGTCAACGCCGTGGCCGACGGCTTCATCGCCCACGCCATCGAGCGCAAGTTCGACGCCTCGTCCTACGCCAGCAAGTACATCGAAGAACAGCTGGCCCTGGCCAAAGGGCGCCTGGAGCAGTCCGAGCGCGCGCTGGTGGCCTTTGCCACCAAGGAAAACATCGTCACCAGCGGCGAGGGCAGCCAGAGCCTGGAAAGCCAGAACCTCGGCGCGCTCAACACCGCGCTGGCCGCGGCGCAGGACGACCGCATCCGCGCGCAGGCCGCGTGGAGCCAGGTTTCCGGCGGCGGCCAGCTGCCGGCCGGCGCCATCGGCAACTCCATACTCAACACCCTGCAGCAGCAGCGCGCCACGCTGAACGCGCAGTACCAGCAGCAGCTCAAGACCTTCAAGCCCGAATACCCGACCATGCAGGCGCTGAAGGGCCAGGTCGATGAAGTCGACCGCCAGATCGCGCAGGAGCGCGCGTCGGTACGCGCCAGCATCAAGGCCGAGTACGACGCCGCGCAGACGCGCGAGAACATGCTCGTGGCCCAGCTCGACACCCTGCGCGACCGCACGCTGGACGTCGACAACCGCTCGATCGACTACAACATCCTGCGCCGCGAGGCCGACACCAACCGCCAGCTCTACGACAGCCTGCTGCAGCGCTACAAGGAAGTCGGCGTGGCCGCCGGCGCCGGCGTTGGCACCAACAACATCTCCATCGTCGACCGCGCCATCGCGCCCACCGGCCGCTTCAAGCCCAACCTGCCGCTGAACCTCGCCATCGGCCTGATGCTGGGCCTGATGCTGGGCGTGCTGGTCGCCTTCGTGCTCGAGTTCCTGGACGACACCCTCAAGGCGCCCGAAGACATCGAGCAGCACCTGCGCCTGGCCGTGCTCGGCATCATCCCGCACCTGAAGAAGCAGAGCGTGGCCGATGCCATGGCCGATCCGCGCTCGGCCTTTGCCGAGGCCTATCGCTCGGTGCGCACCGCGCTGCAGTTCTCCACCGACCAGGGCGTGCCCAAAGTGCTGCTGGTCACCAGCCCCAGCGCGTCCGAAGGCAAGTCGACCACCGCCAAGACGCTTGCGCGCAACTTCGCCCAGCTCGGCAAGCGCGTGCTGCTGATCGAGGCCGACCTGCGCAATCCTTCGCTGCACCGCTCGTTCGGCCTGCGCTCCGACACCGGCCTGTCCAGCCTGCTGGCCGGCGCCGCCAGTGCCAACCAGGTGATCATGGACACCGACGACGAGCGCCTGAAGGTGATCCTGGCCGGCCCGCTGCCGCCCAATCCCGCCGAGCTGCTGTCGGGCAGCCGCCTGCTCTCGATGCTGACCGTGGCCGCGGAAAAGTACGACCAGGTGATCATCGACGGCCCGCCGGTGCTGGGCATTGCCGATGCGCCCATCCTGTCCAACGTTGCCGGCGGAACGCTGCTGGTGGTGCAGGCGGGCGAGACGCGCATCAAGACCGCGCAGGCCGCGCTCAAGCGCCTGGCCGCCGCGCGCGCACGCGTGATCGGCGGGCTCATGACCCACTACGACGCCAAGGTTGCCGGCTACGGCTACGATTACGCCTCGTACTATTCCTACGGTACCCAGCCGAAACTGGCCGGGAAGTAGCGGTGGGGCGGGGGCCCGCAAGGGGATGATGGCGAACGCGGGCGAGGCACTTGAACTGGCCATGGGCCTGCTGCGCGCGCCGGCGCATCGCAGCGCTCTCCGCGCCCGGCCGCTGCCGCAGGGCATGGACACGCTGCTGGCGATCGCCTCCGGTTCGGCCGAGGCGTGCCGCCGCGCCGCGCAGCACACAGGCTACGACGAAGCCGAACTGCTCGAGGCCAGCCGCTTCTACGTCCAGCAAGTGCTGCTGGCCGAAGACGCCGACGCCTACCGCGTCCTCGGTGCAGACCGCAGCGCCGACCACGCCACCCTGCGCGACCACCACCGCCACCTGCTGCGCTGGCTGCACCCGGACCGCACCGGCCCCGGCACCCAGTGGGACTCCGCCCTCTCGAGCCGCGTCAACCAGGCCTGGAACCTCCTCCGCACCCCGGCCGCCCGCATCCAGTACGACGCCGCCAACCCCGTCTCCTCCCCCGAAGCCTCCCCTGCAGGAGCAGCTACAGCTGCGACCCGCGCGCCCATGGCAGCGGCGACAGCCGCGATCTCTGCCACGCCGCGCTACCTGCACCCCAACGCCGCGCCCCTTTCCCCGGCAGGCGCAGCCGCCGACGGCCAGCGCCTTTCCCCCGCGCCCATCCTGGTCGGCCTGCTCGGCCTCGCCTGCATCGTCCTCGCCTGGCTCGCCTTCACCCGCGAAGACAACTTCGAGGACGTGCGCAGCGGTGCTATCGCGCCGAACCGCATCGCCGCCGCGAGCCCGGCGGCCAACGGTCCGGTGAACGATCTCGCCGCCACCGCGGTAAAGGACCCGGCCGACACCGCGGCAAATGACCTGGCGAATGAACTGGCAAATGACTCGGCAAATGACACAGCCAACAAACCGGCAAATGACCCGGCAAATGCGGCGATTCCTGCACCCCCCGCGCCCCCGGCACCCCCGGCCTTTGTGGGAGCAGCTGTAGCTGCGATCCCACCTCCCGCCCCAGCCCCACCAGCTACCGCCCCGCTAGCCACACCCTCAACCATCACACCGGTCACTGCCGCGATCACACCCATACCAATCGCAGCTAGAGCTGCTCCCACAAAGGCTGCTGCCAAAGAGGCCGGGTCGATCGTATTTTCGGAGGCTGCGGGAATCGCAGCTATAGCTGCTCCCACAAAGGCTGCTCCTGCGGGGGCGGGGGATCCGCTGGGGCTCTTCATGGAGGCGGAAGACATCGTGCGCAGCGTCACCGACTACCTTGCTGCCGACGGCGCGGAGCCTGCCTGGCTCGACCTGCCCACCGGCCTTGAGGCTGCGGGCATCCGCACGCAGCTGCAGGCGCGCCATGCGCGCACCGCGCAGCCGCGGATGCTGGTCGATTCGCCCAACTGGACCCTGGATGCCATGGCCGCGTCCATGCTCGGCGCCTACCGCCTGGACGACCGCCGCGGCACGGTGGAAACCGGCGTGCTGCGCGTCGAGCTGATCCGCATGGACCAGGCCTGGCGCGTGGTCGGCCTGCAGCTGGAGCCTGCCCGATGAGCACCGCACGCTGGATCGCCTTTGCCGCGCTTCTGGCCGCACTGCTCGCCGCCGGCGTGGCCCTGGTCAACACCCACGGCGATCAGGCCGCGCTCGAAGCCGACCTCGCCGCCGCCGAAGCCGCCCTTCGCGAAGACGACGCCCCGCGCGCGGCAGCCATCGCCCGCAGCGTGCTTGCGCGCGAACCCGCGCTTGGCCGCGCCTTCGGCATCCTTGCCCGCGCCGAGGACGGGCAGGGCGATGCCGCCGCCGACCGCGCCCGCTACCAGGCCGCCGCCCGCCGCGCCCCGCGCGACCCCCAGGTCCGCGGCTGGCTCGCCACCCAGGCCCTGCAGTCCGGCGATTTCGCCGCCGCCGCGGACCACCTGGACGCGCTGCTCACCGTTGCCCCGGCGCAGCGCCGCGACCTGCTCAAGCTCATCGCCGAGCTCGCCCAGGACCAGGACTTCGCCGATGCCTTGGCCAGCCACCTGCTGCAGCGGCCGCAGTGGCGCCAGGCGATCCTGCGCGCAGCCACCGCCAGCCGCCTGCCCACCGCCGCCGACAATCTGCACGGCGCCCTGCGTGCCGAGGGCGGCCTGGCCGGCGATGAAGCCGCGCGCTGGATCGACGGCATGCTGCGCGACGGCCGCTGGGGCAGCGCCTACGCACGCTGGGTCAGCGGCCTTGCCGACCCCCCCGCGCGCCTGCCCGTGCCCTGGAACGGCAGCTTCGGACGCGCGCCGTCATCGGCCGGCTTCGACTGGCGCGTGCGCCGCACGCCGGGCGTGCTGGTCCAGCGCATCGAACTCGACCGGCCCGTGCCCGCCACCGCCACCGGTCCCGCCGAGCCCGCCGATCCCGCCCGTCACGCCGCGCGCCTGCGCTTTCTCGGCCGCCCGGTGGCCAACACCGGCCTTGAAGTGCCGCTGCTGCTCGCACCCGGCGAGCACCTGCTGCAGCTCCGCGCCCGCACCCGCGACCTGCGCTCCGACCAGGGCCTGGAATGGACCCTGACCTGCAGCGATGGCCGCACCCGCATCGCCAGCGGCGCCCGCATCCGCGAATCCCGCGACTGGGCCGCGCTGGAGCTGCCCTTCACCGTGCCCGAAGGCGAGGGCTGCGAGGGCCAGTGGCTGCGGCTGGTGAACCCGGCCCCGCGCGGCGTCGCCCAGATCCTGCGCGGCGAGCTGGATATCACCGCCGTGACCATCATCCAAGCGCCGTCGGCAGCACCGATCCCGGATCCGGTCACGACGCCCGCCGCACTGGCACGGTAATTGCGACATGCTTCACGGTTCCGCCGCCCGGGATCCGCTGCAGCGGACAATCGCCAGACAGCGCGCCGCATTCATATCACTGTCGCATCTTGCTGATATTGCACACAAAATTCACGCAACCGTCACCTCAAAACCCTTGCATCGACGGCGCCTTGTCCGTATTCTCTATTGCGACGCAGCATGCGTCACCCCCATACGCACCACCGGAAGGACTCCATGAAAACCCATCGCCTCCTCATTGCCGCCGCACTGGCCACGCTGTTTGCCGCGCCCGCCCTGGCGCAGAGTGAGTCCGCAACGCTCCGCATCGACAGCGGCAGCGCCATGGTCAGCAGCGGTGGCGAGTTCACCAGCGCCGCATCCGGCACCCAGCTCGCCCCCGGCAGCCGCGTCATGCTGACCGAAGGCAGCCGCGCCACCCTGGTCTATCCCAACGGCTGCACCCAGGCGCTCGGCGCCGCCGGCGTGCACGGCGTGCCCGCCACGTGCGTGTCCTCCAGGTCCGCCGCGGTCGTTCCGGCCCAGGCCGGGGCCACCGGCGTCGATATGGGCGGCGCGGCCATCATCAGCGGCATTGCCGTTGCCGGTGCCGCCGTTCTCCACGCCATGGACGACGAAGACTACGTTCCGCCGCCGCCGGTCAGCCGCTGACCGCAGCTCGCGTAAACCGGTAATACTGGCGGGACGGGGCTGGCCCCGTCCCGCTTTCGTTTTGTCTGGGCAAACACAGCATGCGCGGCGCGAACGCCCGACCACACACGCACGACGGCACGCTCGACCTCCAGGGCCGCATGGGCCTGGCGTCGGTCTGCGTGCTGCTCGCGCTGTGCGTGATGACCGGCGGCAGTTCCCAGGAATCCGGCGGTGGCGAGTTCGCCGCCCAGCTGCTGGCGCTGCCGCTGCTGGCCTGGGCCGGCTGGCGCCTGCTGCGGCAGCCGGGCGGCGCCATCCACGCCATCTGGCTGGCGTTGGCCGCAGTGCTGGTCGCGATCCCGCTGCTGCAGTCGCTGCTGCCCGGCGGCATGGGTACCGGCACGGGCAGGGCGGCCCTGGTCGGCGACCTGGCGCAGTTCGGCGTCGACGGCCCCAAGCGCTGGTCGCTGGCGCCTGCCGCCACCCGCTCCGCCGCTTTCTACTTGCTGCCGGCACTCGCCATCTTCGCCATGGTCCTGAGCCTGCCGCGCGCCGCGCACCGGCGCCTCGCCCAGCTGATCGTGGTGCTGGCCGTGGCCAGCCTGCTGCTGGGCGTGGCGCAGATCGGCGCCACGCAGGAAAGCCCGCTCAACCCCTACCCGCAGTGGAAGCCGGCGATGAACGGCTTCTTCGCCAACCCCAACCACCAGGCCACCCTGCTGGTGGTCGCAGCCACCCTTGCGTGCGCGCGCCTGGCGATGGTGGCCGGCGCCTGGCCGCCCGGCCGCCCGCATCGCCTGATGCACGGCACCGTCGCCGCGCTGGTGATGCTGCTGGCCGCCGTGGCCCTGCCGCTCACCGGCTCGCGCGCCGGCGTGGTGCTGATCATCCTGGCCTGCGCCCTGGTGGTGGCCGCGCACTGGCCCGCCTGGCGCGGCGGCACCCGCAGCCGGATTGCCCTGGCCGCAAGCCTGGCCGTGGCCGCGCTGGCCCTGTTCCTGGCCCTGCGCTGGATGCAGGTCGATGCCGTCGACGAACTGCGCGGTCCGCTGCGCGCGCTTACCGGCGAGATCGCCGCGCGCTTCGCGCCCCTGGGTGCCGGCGTTGGCAGCTACGTGCCCGTGTTCGAGCAGGAAGCCCCGCGAGACCTGCTGATGGGCGAATACATCAATCACGCGCACAACGAATACGCGCAGTGGTGGCTCGAGGCCGGCGTGCCCGCGCTGGTCGCCATGCTGCTGGGCGCCGCGGCCTTGGCACTGACCTTGCTTGGGCTGCTGCGGCAGCCGGCGCAGATGCGCGGGCTGGGTATGACCGCGCTGGTCGCGCTGGCGGCGATACTGGCGCACTCGCTGGTGGATTACCCGCTGCGCACCCCGGCCATGCTGGCCGTGGCCGCGGCACTGGCGGGCATCGCCGCGGCGCAGGCCGCAGGCAGCGACAAGGGACGTTCAAGGGCGAAGGCCCCGCGCACAGCGCGGGACGCGCCCATCATGCAAAGGACAGGATTCAATGAGTGATTTTCCGACGCCGCAGGACACCCGCATCGCCGTGGTGGGCCTGGGCTACGTGGGCCTGCCGCTGGCGGTGGAGTTCGGCAAGCAGTACGACACCGTGGGCTTCGACATCAACGCCGCGCGCGTTGAAGAGCTGCGCACCGGCCGCGACGCGACGCTGGAAGTAGAGCCGGAGTTGCTGGCCGAGGCCACGCGCCTCACGTTCACCAGCGAAGCCGACGGCATCGCCGCCTGCAACGTCTACATTGTGACCGTGCCCACGCCGATCGACAGCGCCCGCCGCCCGGACCTCACCCCGCTGCGCAAGGCCAGCGAGTCGCTGGGCAAGGTGCTGAAGGCCGGCGACACCGTGGTGTACGAGTCCACCGTGTATCCCGGCTGCACCGAGGAAGTGTGCGTGCCGATCCTGGAGCAGGTGAGCGGCCTGACGTTCAACGTCGACTTCTTCTGCGGCTACTCGCCGGAGCGCATCAACCCCGGCGACAAGCAGCACCGCGTCACCACCATCATGAAGGTCACCTCCGGCTCCACGCCGGCCGCCGCGGACTTCGTGGATGCGCTGTACGCAAGCATCATCACCGCCGGCACCCACAAAGCCAGCAGCATCAAGGTGGCCGAGGCCGCCAAGGTCATCGAAAACACCCAGCGCGACCTCAACATCGCCCTGGTCAACGACCTCGCGATCCTGTTCAACAAGCTCGGCATCGACACGCTGGAAGTGCTGGAAGCCGCCGGCACCAAGTGGAACTTCCTGCCGTTCCGCCCGGGCCTGGTGGGCGGGCACTGCATCAGCGTGGATCCGTACTACCTGACGCACAAGGCGCAGGAAGTGGGGCACCACCCGGACGTGATCCTGGCCGGGCGCCGCACCAACGACGGCATGGGCGCGTACGTGGCGGGTGAGGTGATCCGGCTGATGGTGCGCAACGGCATCAACCCGGTGCGTGCGCGGATCCTGATCCTGGGGCTGGCGTTCAAGGAGAACTGCCCGGACCTGCGGAATACGCGGGTGGTCGACATCATTGGCGCGCTGCAGGGGTATAACGCGCGCGTCGATGTGTGCGACCCGTGGGTGGATGCGGGCGAGGCGAAGCACGAGTACGGGCTGAGCCTGTGCAAGCCGGGCGACGGTGAGTACGACGCCATCGTGGTGGCGGTGGGGCATGAGGAGTTCCGGAAGCTGGGCGCGGCAGGGATACGCGCGCATGGCAAGCCGGGCGCGGTGTTGTATGACGTCAAGTATGTGCTGCCGCGGGAGGCCGTGGACGGGCGGCTCTAGCCGCATTGCTGCAGTGCCGCACAGGTAGTATCCTGAGCGACTGTTCAAGCCGTGAACGCCCATATCCATGCGCGAATCTGCCGACGAGCTCAGCGTGGCCCTGCTGCGGCGCCTTGCGCACGCTCCGCGAGCGAGCCAGCGCGAACTTGCACGTGACACCGGCGTCTCCTTGGGCAAGCTCAACTACGCCCTACGTGCCCTGATCGACAAGGGCTGGGTGAAAGCGGGCAACTTCGGCCGCAACCAGAACAAGCTCAGCTACGCATACCTGCTGACCCCAAGCGGAATCGAAGCGAAGGCCAAGCTCACGCAAGCTTTCTTGACACACAAGATGGGCGAGTACGACCGCTTGCGCGCCGAGATCGAGGATTTGCGGGAGGAGCTTGGCGATGGCGGCGCGTCGGCGGCAAGGCGTGAGTGAAATCCGCCGTGGGGCGCTGCTGTCCTACTTCACGATTCTGGTCGTCAACCTGTCCGGGTTGCTGCTGACGCCTTTCATCATCCGATCGCTGGGTAATGCCGATTACGGGCTGTACCTGCTGATCGGTTCGCTGGCGGCGTACCTGGGCGTGCTCGATTTCGGTCTGAACAATGCCGTGACCCGCTATGTTGCCCAATGCGCGGCGAAGAGGGATCGCGCGCAGGAAGCACGCTTCCTCGGTGCGGCGCTGGTGGTCAACGCGCTGGCCGCAGCCACGATCATTGGCTTGGGGGCGATCTTCTACGCCAATATCGATGCGTGGTTCAGCGATACGCTCGACGCAGCGCAGCGGGAGCAGGCGCGGATCATGTTGCTGCTGCTAATCGCGAACGTGGTGCTGACAGTTTCGTCGAGCATGTTCACGGCGATCTGTGCGGGACATGAGCGGTTTGCCTTTCCGAAGCTGGTCAATCTGGCCCGATACCTGCTGCGAATCGGGCTAATCCTTGCGCTGCTCCGCAGTGGCGGCGGTGCCGTTGCGCTGGTTGCCCTGGATGCGACGCTTTCGTTCTTCGTGTTCTTGGCCAATGCGTTCTACGCGGTGCGAAGCATCGGTGCGCGGTTCAATCTGAAAACCTTGAACATCCAGCTCGTACGCAGTGTGTTGACGTTCTCCGCCTGGGTATTTTTGTTCGCGATCATTGGCCAACTTCAGTGGCACAGCGGGCAGATCATCGTCGGCAAGACCATCGGTATGGAGGCCGTGGCCGTGTACGGCATCGGGATCATGTTCGGGACCTACTATGGTGCATTCTCGGCGGCGATCACCAGCCTGTTCCTGCCCCGTGCCACCTACATGACCGTCGCCAACGCGAGCCCGCAGGAGCTTGGTGCGGAAATGGCGCGGATCGGCCGCATGGCGCTGCTGATCCTGTTGCTGATCCTTGGCGGGTTCGCAGCCTTCGGGCGTGAATTCCTGCAGCTTTGGGCTGGCCCTGACTATGGCGCAGCCTGGTTGGTGGCGCTGGTGATCATGCTCGCCTACACGGTGCCGTTGGTGCAGTCGTTCGCGAACCAGTTGCTTGAAGCCAACGCCCTGTTTGCCTTCAAGGCCAAGGTCTACCTTGTGGCGCTGCCGCTGGGCGTCGTCCTGGGCTACTACTTGCTGGAATCGTTGGGTGTTCTGGGCATGGCGCTCGGGATCGCGTCTGGCTGGGCAGCAGCGATCGTGATCATGAACGTCTACTACCACCGCGTTCTCGGGCTGGATATTCGGGGCTTCTTTGGCGTCCTATTGAAGGGCATCGCTCCGGCGTTCGTAGGCTGCCTGGTCGTTGCGGGCGTCTTGCGAATGTTGCCAGCAGCCGGTTGGTCGGTGCTCTTTGCCAAGATGGCGACCTTTGGCGCTGCCTACGCAGCGTTGATGTATCTCGTGGGGATGAATAACAGGGAGCGGAATGAAGTGAAGAGCATGCTCGAGAGGTTCAAGTGGACGCACGCATAGTCGTTGAACGCGCATGGTTGAGCCACGATGGACGCCGGATCAACTACAGCTACAAGGGGACCGGGCGCGCCGCGAAGTTCTTCTCGGGGCGGCCGTCGCTGTACGCGGAATACGAAGTTGACCTGGGTGATGTCCCGGAGAGCATCCTGCTCATTCCCTTGGTTGCCAATCTGGCACCGATTGCTTGGCTTGCTGGCGTGCCACTGGACGTGCCGACACTGGACGCAAGGTTCCTTGCGGCGCTTGGCCAGGTGAAGGCAGTTTTCATGAAGGACTATCCGGAGATTTCAGGCGAAGACTCACCGATTCAGGCTGAGACTTCGGTTGAGAACGAGGCTCGCGGATCGAAGCACGCGATGCTGTTCAGCGGAGGCGTAGACGCGTACGCCACGTTCTTCCGCCATCGAGAAGAGGGGCTTGATCTGATTTCGATTCGAGGAGCGGACATCCCTGTTGGTGACGTCAATCAATGGCAAAGACTTGTTGATCTCAATGCTGGAGAGCCGCTCCTGTCGAAGCACGCCAAGCTGCATGTCAAGGCCAATCTTCGAGACTTCTATTCCTATCGCGTCAGCCTTCTGATTCCGACCAAGACCTGGTGGGGTACGGTGCAGCACGGACTTGCATTGAATGCGGTGGTCGCGCCGTTGGCGTATGTCCTCGGTTACTCAAAGTCGTACATCGCGTCCTCATACACCAAAGCCATCCAGATCGTATGGGGCTCGACTCCTGAGATTGACAACGCTATCAGTTGGTCTGGGTGCGCGGTAGAGCATGATGGGTACGAGCTCCAACGCGTTGAAAAGATTGGCTTGATCGTTTCCGCAACGGCAGCCGCTCATGACAAGGTCAACCTGCGTGTCTGCTACTCGGAACTCAACGACGGCCTCAACTGTTCGAACTGCGAGAAGTGCTTCCGGACAATGCTTGGACTTTCTCTGTTCGGCGCCGATCCGGCGAAGTACGGCTTTCATCTCCGCCCGAGTACCTACCAGAGCATGATCGAAATGGTTAGGAACGGGTTTAAAGGGGCAGGATCCCGGTATTTCTGGTGGGAGCTTTCTGAACGCATGCGTGTCGCTGAGCCGGCTGATGTCCATCTGTTGGGCATCAAGGATGAGTATTTGATTTTGAGACGAGTGTTGGGAGATGAACTTGATCGGCCGGTCCAGGCCCGAGGCCCAAGCCCATGGAAGCTCGCGCTGATAGAGCGATTCCCAACGATGTTCTCGATGTATCTGAAAGTTCGGAGGCAATTCTCTTGAAGTACGGACTGCTGACCTACGCCGAGAACCAGAAGTTTTTCAACGTCGGCGACTATATCCAGAGCATGGCGGCTAAACAGTTCCTGCCACGGGTGGACGGGTTTCTCAATCGGGAAGCCCTTGCCGACTACACCGACGGCCCGATCAAGCTGATCATGAATGGCTGGTTCACCCACAACGTCACCAATTGGGTTCCAACGCCGGCAATCGATCCTTTGTTCGTCTCGTTTCATGTGAACAACACAGCTGCCCCGGGAATGCTGGACGACAAGGGGGTCACCTACCTGAAAGCGCATGAGCCCATCGGCTGCCGCGACCAGTTCACGGTCGAGACCCTGCGTGCCAAGGGCATCGACGCCTACTTCAGCGGTTGCCTGACGCTGACGCTCGATTCCTACAGGGTGGAGGATTCGGAACGGGGCGATGCGGTGTACATCGTCGATCCGCTGTACGGCTATCCGACGCGAGAGAAGGTGACCTACAACTATCGCAGGTTCCTGCGCTCGATCCAGAACCGGGACATCTTCAAGATCGGGCGCCGTGCCAGGCATCTTGGCAACCTGATCGACGAGGAGCTGCTTGCAAGCGCCGTTCATGTGAATCAGGAGCCGCCCGCCAACACGTACAGCGATGCGGACAAGTTCGCGATGGCCGAAGACCTATTGCGCAAGTACGCCAGGGCCCGACTCGTGATCACGTCGCGGATCCATTGTGCGCTACCCTGTCTTGCGCTCGGTACGCCAGTGATCTTCGTCAACGGCTTCACCACCTTCGTCGATTCCTGCCGGTTCGACGGGATCCTTGATCTGTTCAATCGGGTGGATGTGGACAGCAATACCGGGGACTTCGTGGCGAACTTCCCGCTGCGTGGAAAGATCGATGCCGACACGATGGTGGTGAACAAGGACCTTCATCATGGTCTTGCCGATGCCATGAAGACGACCTGCAGGGGGTTCGTTGCGTGACGGAACCGGAAGCCACTCGGGTCTCGCGACGATGAAGGTCCTGTACGTCGCCAACGGCATCCGCGGCAGCGGTGGCCTGGAGCGGGTGCTGCTGCACAAGGCGTCCTATCTGTGCGACACGTACGGTTATGCCGTCGGGATCCTGGTGCTCAACGAGCCGCCGGGAGCGCCGTTCTACCCGGTCAGCCCAGCCGTTGAAGTCCGCCATTTCCATGCGTCCGGGTCGGCCGTGGCTTATCTGCTGGCATACCGGAAGGGGCTGCGGAAAGCCGTGGCGCAATTCCGGCCGGACGTGGTCAGCGTCTGCGACGACGGCCTCAAAGGCCTGCTGGCGCCACTGCTGCTGCCGCGCACTCGCCCGGCGCTTGTGTATGAGCGCCATGCCTCGCTGGAGTTGATGCGCTCGCCGTGGCAGAAGGCAGTGATGCGCCCGCTGGCGCGTCTGTATGACCGGCTGGTGCTGCTCACCCAGGGCAATGTGAAGGAGTGGGGTGTTCCGGGTGCTGTGGTCATTCCCAATCCGTTGCCGGACTTCGAAACGGGTACGTCGCCCGCGAGGAAGCCGCAGATCCTGTGCGTGGGCAGTTTGAGCCACAACAAGGGCCAGGACCTGCTGATCGAAGCCTGGGCAAGGATCGCAGCGCGTCACCCCGATTGGAGCGTACAGGTGTACGGGAAGGGCGATCCGGGGCCCTTGATCGCGCTGGCGGCGGCCCGTGGCGTCGCGGAACGCATCGAGTTCCACCAGCCGGTGGCCGACATCGCGTCGCGGTACAAGCAGGCCAGCCTATTCTTGCTGCCATCGCGTTCGGAGGGGTTTGGCATGGTGTTGCTGGAGGCGATGTCCTGCGGCATGCCGTGCATCAGCTTCGACTGTCCAAGCGGCCCCGGCGACATCCTGACCGATGGCAAGGATGGCGTACTTGTGCCGGCCGAGGACGTCGCGGCGCTGGCGGCTGCCATGGATGCACTGATCGACAACCCCGCCCAGCGGGAGGCCCTCGGCCAGCAGGCCCGCATCACGGCGCAGACGTACCGGATCGATAAGATCGCAGCGAGTTGGGACCAACTGTTGACCTCGCTGGTGGCGCGCAATGTCTGAGCTGCACGCCAGTGACGATGCGGCACGGCGGCACATCCTGCTGATCATCCCCTACGGCGGCGTTGGCGGCATGGAGCGCCTGGCGCTGAACCTGTATCGCCACTACCGCAGCTTGGGCGACCGGGTGAAGGTGATGAAGCTGGTCCGGCTGCCCGACGACATCGTCAACTTCGGCGAGGACGAAATCGCCCTGTCCGAGCGCGACCTGACCGAGATGTCCGCGCTGCGGCGCGCCGGCTTCTATCTGTCGATTCCGTTCTCCATCGCCAGGACGGTGCGCGCGCATGGCATCAGCCATTCGATCGCCATGGGCGATATGGGCAACCTGTTCAGTTCGTTGAGCCCGTCGCGCGAGTTCAGGGTGGCCAGCATCCACTCGCTCAAAAGCGCTGAGCTGGCTGGCGGCGGCGTGCTCAACCGGATCTTCGGGCTGGCCTATCGCAGCTCGTACCGTCGCTTTGATCGCGTGGTGAGCATCAGCAGGGCGATACGCAACGACCTGCTGGAAAACTGCGGTTATCGCTTCCCGCACAATCTGGATGTGGTCTACAACCCGCATGACCTGACTTCCATCACCGAGGCGGCCACAGAGGCGCTGGCGCCAGAAGAGGCAGCGCTGTTCTCGGGGCCTACGGTGGTGTTCCTGGGCCGGTTGACCGGCGTGAAGGCGCTTTGGCACCTGATCCGGGCCTTCCAGGCCGTGTTGGAGCGCGGCATGCAGGCGCGCCTGGTTTTTATTGGCGACGGCGATGCGAACCTGACCGGCTATCTGCAGTCACTGGTGGACGGTTACGGCATCGCGGCGCACGTGACCTTCCTGGGGCGGCGAACCAATCCATACAAGTATCTTTTCCACGCCGACGTGCTGGCCTTGAGTTCCCATTTCGAAGGAACGCCCAATGTCATCGTCGAGGCCATTGCGCTCGGCGTGCCGGTAGTGAGCAGCCACTGCACCGACGGCGTGGTCGAGCTGATGAGCACGCGCGATGTAGGCGGGTTCGATACGCCGCTGGCGCTGGAGGCGGGCATCATGACGCCGCCCTTGACCGGACGCCGGGACGAGATCACGCACCAGACGCCGATGATGCCCGCCGAGCTGGCGCTGGCCGATGGCATTGCGGCAGTGCTGGAGAATCCCAGTTATCGTGAGTCCGTGCGGCGGAATCGGGGGAAATTGCTGCAGAAGTTCGAACTGGCGCGATCAGCGCATGCCTATCTCGCGCCTGCCACTAGGGCCACATCTTCGCCATGATCGATTTCATTCCGCTGCAGAGCTATGCCTTGGTGGTGAACACCATCGTTATGGCGGTGGTGGCGCTGCTGGCCTTGCTGGTGATCCGACATCCCCATGCCGTGATGGCGCAGCCGGGGATTCGGAACAAGGTACCGCGGGCGTTGGGCGAGACCGCGGTCGTCGTGCTGTGCGTGCTGGTGGGGTTGCGGCCGATCAGTTACGTGTTCGGCGACATGGGCAACTATTATCGCCGCTTCGTAGAGTACTCCGCAGGGATGAGTCCCGCCGGTCGCGATCCTTTGTTCGACGGGATCATGTGGCTGTTCGCACAGTTCAACGCGCCCGGGCTGTTCTTCCTGTTCTGCGCGCTGGTGTACGTGATTCCTTTGCGGATCGCCAGCCAGCGGCTGCTCGCCAACTACTGGCCCTTGGGCTTCCTGTTTCTGATCGCCCACATCTCGTTCTACGGATTCGCTGTCAACGGGATCCGCAACGGCATGGCGATGTCGCTGTTCACGTTGGCGATCACCTATCGCCGATGGCGGGCCTGGCTGCTGATGGCTGTCGCGATCGGGTTGCACGGCTCCCTGATCCTGCCCGTTCTGGCGTGGGCCGTGGCCAGCTTCGGCTTCAGGGCGAAGTGGTTCATCGCCTTCTGGATTAGCTGCTTGCTCATCTCG
Organism: Luteimonas changyuni; assembly: GCF_039548395.1. Classification (NCBI taxonomy): domain Bacteria; kingdom Pseudomonadati; phylum Pseudomonadota; class Gammaproteobacteria; order Lysobacterales; family Lysobacteraceae; genus Luteimonas; species Luteimonas changyuni. The sequence goes on along the minus strand of NZ_JBCLUZ010000026.1, from coordinate 908 downwards.
CTGGCGGTCCCGGGCGTGGCACCGATTCTGGCCAACGTGCTCCCGGTGGATGATCGCCTTGCCCAGTATGCGGCGATCGCTGGCCAGTACGACGAACAGTTCTCCAGCACCGGATTCCGCTGGGACTTCGTGCTCTACAGCGCGCTGCCGATAGCAGTTGGTGCGTTCTTCATCTTCAAGAAGAGGCGATTCGATGCGTTCTACCTGAAGCTCTTCAACACGTATGTGATCACCAATGCGGTCTGGTTGCTTCTGGTCGAACTGCCGTTTTCCAATCGTTTCGCCTACCTGTCCTGGGGCATCATGGGCCTGGTAATCGCATACCCACTTATCAAATGGAAAGTATTCAAACAGCAGCATGTAGTATTTGCCCTGCTTTTGGTTGCGCTGGCCGGGTTCAGTTACGTCTCACAGCTATGAAAACGATCACTGTATTCACACCTACCTACAATCGGGCCCATCTTCTCAGTCGGCTGTATGAAAGCTTGCTGCGCCAGACCTGCCAGGACTTCATCTGGCTAGTGGTCGATGACGGCTCCAACGACGGCACCCGCGAGTTGGTTGCCGGCTGGCAGGCGGAAGGGCGGATCGAAATTCAGTACGAGTACAAGGCCAATGGCGGCATGCATACTGCCCACAATCTTGCATACGACCTGATCGAAACGGAGCTTAATACTTGCATAGATTCCGACGATTGGATGCCGGACGACGCGGTGCAGATGATCTTATCGCGATGGGGCACGGTGAGCGATGATCCGGCAGTTGCAGGGATTGTGGGTCTTGACGAAACGCCAGATGGCGACATCATCGGGACGAATCTGCCGGCTGATGGAACGCGCTGCACACTGTCGGGCTTGTACGCGCATATGCATGTGCGCGGCGACAAGAAGCTCGTGTATAGAAGTAGT